>QILH01000013.1 GCA_003233255.1 Gammaproteobacteria bacterium
CGTTTTCTTTTACCGCCTGGGTTAGCAGGGCATTGATTAAACGAATAATCGGCGCATCGTCTTCGGCTTCTAATAAATCTTCAGGCTCGCCCAGTTCCTGTGCGATGCTGGTCAGATCAAATTCATCGCCCAGGCCTTCCATCATCTCTACCGCTTCATCGGTTGATGAGGATTCGTATTTTTCCTGCAGCAATTTGTCAAACACATCCGCATCGACCGTGGTCAGCTTTAAATTACGCTTAAAGTGTCGACGCAATTCAAGTAAGGGCGTGTTGTCGGCATCGCGACGCAGGGTGACTTCGACCGCCACCGGGGTAATATCCGAGACGAGCACGCCATGACGTTTCGCATAGGTATAAGGTAACTTTCGAGAACCGGGTGATGCGGTCTCTACATCAAGCGAGACCCGTTGAGTCTCATTGAGCAGCTCGTCCTGCATCTTCTTCGCCTTCTGCGCTTTCGTCGCTGAGTAAATTGGGTGGGAGTTCTATAGTATCAGATGACGAGTCCAATGAATCAGAATCGTTTATTGCTGGTGGCGGTACGTCCAAACTCATTAATCCCCCAGCTATGCCGTCGGGCGTACTAAGCTCCAGGCGCTGGGCCGAATCTTCATACGCTGGGGGCAAGCGTATAAAGTCCTCTATATCTTCCAGGATGGGCGTCTCATCATTATTCATCAAACGCAGGCCTTCTTCCTTCATCAGCATTTGCTGTGCGCGAATATAATTATATTTCTCACTCGTCAACGCCATCGACATTTTATTGTCTTTCATAATGGTGGGATGAATGAATACCATCAAGTTGGTTTTAACCTTGGTCGTGCGTTGATAGCGGAATAACCAGCCCAGTATCGGTATATCGCCCAGACCCGGCACTTTTTGTTCGGTCTCAATTAAATCTTCCTGAATGAGCCCACCCAGAACCACGATTTGACCGTCATCGACCATCACCTTGGTGGTGATCGAACGTTTATTAGTAATGATATCCACGGCCGCCGTACTCGGGGCAATGGTCGAAACTTCCTGCACCACATCAAGCTTGATCGCATCGCCTTCATTGATCTGTGGCTTGATCCTTAAGGTTAAACCAATGTCAGAGCGTGAAACGGTATTAAACGGATTGGCCGGGTTGGCGCCACCGCCACCAGGCCCGGTAAAGCTACCAGTCACAAACGGTACGTTTTGGCCCACGATGATTTCAGCCTCTTCATTATCCAGCGTAACCAGACTCGGGGTTGATAATATATTTGTCTGCGAATCACCTGCCAACGCAGATAGCAGCGCGGCAATTTTATTGGTTCCGGTTAAATCACCAAAACCCACGTTAAAGCCAATCGGGTTGGGTGGGCTTTCCAGATTTGCATAGGCAGTAATCGGTGTGCCCAAACTAAAATTGACCAGACCAACGGCATTGTTACCCGCACGTCCATCAACCGCCCACTGCACCCCAAGCTCTCGCGTTTTTTCATGTGAGACTTCCGCAATAACGGCCTCAACCAGGACCTGGGCACGGCGCACATCCAGTTTTGTGATCACGGACTTTAACTGACGAAATATCGCGGGCGGCGCGGAAATCACCAGCGCATTGGTATTTTCATGCGCCTGGATAGAAATCGCCGATCGTTGAGAACCGGCCCCCGTCGCCCCTTTCTTTGTTTTGGAAACATTTTGACTTACTCCGGTTAATACCGGCACCAGGTCTTTGGCAACGGCATTGCGCAGATACACCACATGGGTATTGCCACCGATTTCAAGTGGCGTATCCAGATGCACAATCAAGGCCTTAATGTTTAATCGTGAAGATTTGCCACCGCTGATTAACAAACTGTTGGTTCGCTCATCGGCAATCACCTTCGGCTGATTAGCGGCTTTTTTAGGGTCGCCACGACCCAGTTGGCTCAGAATACGCACCAGCTCAGTCGCCGAAGCATGTTGTAACCGGATGACTTCGATCTCATCGCCGGACACCGTGTCGATACGTCGAATAATCCGGGTCAGGCGCGCGATATTGGCCGCCGAGTCCGATAGAATAATGACATTAGAAGAAGGCACCGCAGCAAGATGGCCACGTTGCGGAACCAGCGGTCTCAAAATAGGAACCAATTGAGCGGCATTGACATATTTTACTTCGACGATGTGCGTCACCAGCTCATCCCCTTCAGCACCACCTGGCCCAATGGTAGAGCGAATCGCATCTTGCTTGGCATTGACATCGGGAACGATCTTGATGATATTTTTACCGGGAATCGCGGCAAAACCATGAACTTTTAACACCGACAAAAATACCTTATAAACCTGATCGGCATTCATCGCACGCTGCTGAATGATCGTGACCTTGCCTTTTACGCGGGGATCAATAATAAAATTTTGCCCGGTTAACTTGGCCACCGCATCGATTACGGTGCGAATATCCGCTTCAACAAAATTCAATTTAGTCGTGCTGGCTGCATTTGTATCGACCTCACCAGGCGCCGCGTAGACCGAGGTTACATTACCCGCGACCACCATCAGCACAACCCATAGCAGACCGACGGTCATAACACTCAATAACTTTGTATTAATGCTTAACATCCCTAACCACATCTTAAACCTACATATTAATATTGATATTTTCACGATGGCCATTGCGCTCAATGCCCAACGAGATATTCGACTGCGATTTCAATTCAGTAAACAATCCCTGCAAGACCGACGGATCACTGACCTTTTGTCCATTAATCTCCAGAATCACATCACCCGGTCTTAAGCCTAATGCACGCATGGTCTGGCGATCCTTATGGGTAAACTTATAACCCTTGATCTGCTTCGCATCATCAAACACCGGATTAATCTGCACCTCAGCCATAAATTCCGCCGGATTCTCGGTCAATTTCTTTTTTAAATCCTCTAACCGCTTGCCGGCCCGAATAGTACGCGTCCTGACGACTCCTGAACTGCGTGGCGCCGTTGCCCTTGGCTGGTTTCGACGACCCCGCGTTGAACGGATCGGGCCTTTACCTCTTGCGGCCTTGCCTTCGACCAGGGTCAGGGTCTCAAAATTTCCACTGCGCTCCAGGATCACTTTATCTGCAAAAATGTCATGCAGTATCACACCCGAAAAAATGGTTTCGTTCTTTTTGTAAACTTTTTCTTCGCCACGTGCATCGGCAATCATCGCCAATGCCTGTGCCGGTTCACTTGCTGCAAACACACCTCGTAGAGTCAACTTCAGTCCGGTCTTTGGCGCATCCAACGGCGCCTTTGTGACCGTTTTACGGTTCACTTCACCAAATAGATGCAGGTTCGCAACGGTGCGTAAGCGCGGTTGCGAGCTGCGCGAGATCGGCGTTGGACTCTGCTGAGACTGGCTGGCCACGATCTGCTCATCGGGCGCAAAAATAATCCAGGTTAAATCGGCCGTCGACTTCGCAACCAGCACCACCAGAATAAACGACACCCATGTGGGTGCTGCACGCCACCATTTCTTCAACGGCAGATTTGTGAAGAGCGACGCCCACTCCTGCGTGGCCTTTAATATCTGACCTTGCATCGATATCCTTCCATTCTCGTGACTGGATCTCTTTTGGTCTAAAAAACCAATTGAGTTCCCTTTGTATGGCCAAAGAGCAACTCAACACCCCTTTTTTCATATAGTGCTTGACGGCACCAATATTTTTATATTACAAGTAGTTACTAAGTTTAGTTAATTTATTTCATTAAGTGAAGCGATTGTTTGAACATACGACCCATTTTGCACAGGGTTCGACAAAGTGACCAAAATTGTCAGTTTCAAACACTCCCTGCATCTATACGAATAAAACTGACTAAAACTAAGCATATCGCAGACTGACTAGAATTTATACAAGTGTTTGATTTTATACCCATGTTATCGCCAACACGTGAAGGCCATCACATTAACTGAATGAAAACCAAGGAAAATTTAGCTAGACTCCGATAAGAATAAAAGTAACGGCAGGACGCTGACCCAACATGGCATGCAAGCTGCAACAAGGATTTACGGAACCTCTGATTAAGGCCATCAAGTGGACGGATGGCCAGGCGGAAACCGGAACGGGAAAGTCAGATTTTTCGACTTTTACGTGATTTTCGGCGGCGAAACCCGCTTTAGAGTCTTAAACAGAGGCTTCAGAACGGTTCTGGTGTTTATACCTTGCAAGTCGACTGTCCGTAGTGACAGAATCGTCGGTAAAGCAACGTAAGGGACTGACGGTATAACAGGAAATTTAGAACTTTAAGTTATTAACCCCAAAAATTTGGAGAGAACAGATGAAAGTATTTCACATGAAGATAGGAACAGGAAGAGGTTTTACCCTTATCGAGCTGATGATTGTAGTCGCGATTATTGGTATTCTGGCCGCGATCGCCATTCCGGCGTATAATGGTTATTTGCGTACCACGCGTATGACCAAGGTTACCGACCATGTTGATACCGCAGTACGTTGGCTTAAACAGGGCTTGAAAGCAGATGCGTCCCGTCGTTCAATGAACATTAACTACGATAATGCAAACGTTATGGGTGGTCCTGTAGGCAGTCAAGAAATTGAGTTCCCAATTGCACTGGCTAATATGCTTAATGCGCTAAATGAGGATCCAGGCGGCAACGGTACTCCTCGTGCAACGGCCCCTGAACAAGGTTTAGCTGCATTCGCTGCTGCTCCTAATGCTCTAGCAGGCGTCGTTGGTATAGCCACAACCGGAGCAAATGGTGTAAATGCTAATGGTGATACTGTCTGGGCATCGGGTGACACTATTACTGTTACTCCGCCAGCGTACCTGGATCTTGCGATCAACCTTCCACCACCTATTATTGTTCGATACTAATTCTATCGATTATAAAGTATGTTAACCGGCAACCTCCATCAATTTGATGGAGGTTGCCATTTAACAAAATCCAAAAAGGTATACAACTATGCGTATCAATATCCGTACTACTTTCTCCTCTAGTGGATTCACGCTGGTTGAATTGATGGTAACCGTGGCAATATTAGCTGTCATCGCGGGCATTGCCGTTCCATCTTATAATGGGTATATGAAAAGTGCTTATCTTTCTGAGTGCGCTAAAGAAGTTGGCGTTATTAAATTGGCTCAACAGGAATTCTTTTTAGACAACAACGCCTATTTTCCAAATCCTGCGGGCACCAGTAATGGTGTGGTTGCCATCGAGAACGACAGCACTGATATTTACATATCCAGTTACACTGTACAGGGTAATCCTGCGACAACGGCTGCCAATATTGCAGTGGCTAATTGTACTTACATTGTTACTTCGACCGCTGCGCCTGCGCCTTCCTATACGGTAACGGCAATAGGGCAAAATCAATTAACGGCCGCAGATACATTTACACAGACAAATTAACGGTTATGATGTATTAAGTTTAAATACGGTATATGTATGTAATCGCCACCGCATACGAACAACAACAGACCAATCATTAACAAGAACATTCCTAAAGCATGCTCCAGGCTCTTTATTCAAAACTTAGCGACGTAAACTGGAAATCCAAATTTAAGGCCTGTGCCGTCCATCTTGCAATTAGCCTGGTTATCTTTATTGTTCTGCTCTATCTGATTGTATTTGAATGGTATCCCTTCCCCTTTTATAGCACCGACGGCGGCATCCAGGGCATGCGTCTGGTGTTTTTCATCGATATGGTATTGGGCCCTACCCTCACCTTTGTGGTGTTTCGCATAGGCAAGGCCTCGTTAAAATTTGACCTTGCGGTAATAGCCATTATGCAATTCCTCGCTCTGGGATGGGGCGTCTGGACCATCTATCATGAGCACCCCGTTGCCGTTGTATTTGCGGATGATCGATTTCACCCCATCCCCGCCTATTTGCTGCCGGAAGCCGGGATCACACTATCCGACTTAAAAAAATACGATTCTAAATTGCCGGCAAAGATTTTTGTGAAACTACCCGACGAAAATGACTCTAGTGCCCGTGCGAAATTATTTAAAGAATTATACCGAAATCGAAAACCACTTTTTCTTAGCGGAGAACGGTACCAAAAAATTAATGATCAAAATTTTCAGAAAATCCTGTCTAAATCTATCAATATCGATGACTACCTAAAGCAGGAATACATTAAAGATCAGAGCGCTGCCTGGTTAAACGTTTATACGCAATTCAAGGCAGAAAATACTCGTCCCGCATCAAAACTCGCCTATATTGCTTTCTACGCTCGACATGGCCGATTTATTGTCGTGCTTGATCGAGATTCGCAGGAGTTTGTGGATGTACTGGATATCATACCACCACAAAGTACCCAGACTACTATCAAAGCTAACCCCTAATTCTAATAAGTAATATTGTGTATTGGACAAAAGAAAAACCCTTCCGAAAAATGATGCCATAATACATACTACTAAGGTGTTCAGTTAAATAACAATAAGTCTCAATTTTTCTGAAAAATATTCTCTCTGTTTCATTCTCACCTTAGATAATTGTTAACAAATGTATCTATTCGGGCTTTCATCACATTCACACTAACTTTACGCGTGTTTTGTGCAGTATTTCACAATGAAATCCCCAACTGTTTACCTCCTTTGTGTTGACGCGTTTGATATGGTTTGCCCTGCACGATGTGTGTGGTCGTTAGAATCGAAATGATTCTTTTTTAAGGAGCAGGACAATGTGGATCGATAAAACCATTTCACAGAAAAAACGTTTTTTGGCTGGATGCATTATTAAACCCATGCGCCGATTAAGCAAACTGTGCTCGAACGACTGGGGCAATCCCGAGCAGCTCACTCAAATTCTACAGCTGCATTTTCAGAATTTTCCGACTTGCCAGCTGCTATATTGTCTGGATGCCAAAGGCACGCAATTTAGTGGCCTTGTATCGAATAATGAAGTCGATCTAGCGTCGCTTGGCCAGGATCTGCATGAACGTCCTTTTTTTCAGGGCTTGCTACCCTATAAAGGCATGGCGCTGTCTGCAATCTATCTGAATCATAAAAACGCTCAACCCTGCATAACCGCGTTAGCGGCGGTTACCCATGAGGGCGATTTACTGGGCTTTATTGCGGCGGATTTTTATATTTCGCATTTACCGCGCTTAACTCTGCAAACGAATGAACCTCAGCGTAGCTGGACGCAATACAAAGGCGACCCATCGATTCGTAGTACGGTGTTTATGCAGGAACGTACGGTGAGTCATTTTGATCTTCGCCTGGAAAAAGTAACCTATGTTATTTCTACCCTCTTAAAAAAACACGGGATTTTTCATGCTCAAATCGATTTCTCCAGTTCGCGGTTGGTGCTTTGGTCGGTTGAATCCCCCTTTGACTTCCGGGTTCTATGCGCAGATGAACTGTTTGCTCATGAACTAATGGATACCTATTCACGCCAGGATTACCCAGCTGATGCGCTCATCCCGGAGAATCTAATCACAAAAGTATTGGCGCAATTCAAGGCCCTGCGTCATGCCGATGAGACCATTTATTTGCGTAGCGGTATGATCAATATTATCAACGGCACCGTTGGCCTGACGTTTTCCTGTGATGGCTTTCATATGATGAGTGTGACTGAATTTTTGAATAAAGATATTCAATTCTGGATTGGTGCGAATGTTGATCAAAAAATGCCGTCAACCACGATACCCTTTATGGAATCGGCTTAAATCAGGATCCTTCACCTTCGCTCCACATGCTTTGAACCGCTGCCGCGTTTCATGCAGTATTCGCTACGGTTAGGATGACAATGAAACGGTCATCCTGAAAATCTCTACTACGCCTGAAAGTCTTTCCTGACCGTAGCGAAGTACAGGATGACAATCATGTTCTTAAACCGAGTTCAGGTCATTTAGTCATCTGTTTGCATTTTGGTACGAATATGGATTTCACACCCAATAACCAGTATTTTTCTCGAAGTTAGCCGAAAAAACTCAATTAAGCTATTGATTTATAGGCACTAATAACGTAAAAATAGGGGTCGTATTTAGATTCAAAACGACTAGACTATTATATAGATATCGCATTGGTGTAATAGAAACTAAATTTTCGTGGTTTTGTGACGATATTTTGCTAGTCCCGAAAAGAAAAACGATATTATCTCATGTTAGGTAACTGATAAAAGCAGATTTATGGCAACTCCAAATCCACAGATTCAACTAGGCGGTCTGGCACGTAAGCTTGTCGCCGACGGCCTGTTGCCCGAACCCAAGGCCCTCGAGGCACAGAAAAAGGCCTTCGAAACCAAAACTCCATTTGTAAATTATCTGGTCACTAAAAAACTGGTCAGTGGCCTGGATGTTGCGAAGACGGCGGCCAATGAGTTTGGCGTTCCGGTGGTGGATATCAATGCCATTGATTTTGATTCTGAGGTCATCAAACTGGTCAGTGAAAAGCTGATCCGAAAACACCGCACCCTACCTATATATAAACGGGGCAGCCGCCTGTTTGTTGCGGTATCAGACCCAACCAACCTGCAAGGGCTGGATGAGATCAAATTCCAGGCCGGTATGGGTACCGAAGCGATATTAGTCGAGGATAACAAGCTTACCACCGCGATCGAAAAGGCCATGGAAGAGAGCGACAGTGTCATGGCGGGGCTCGGCGATGCTGATTTAGACGATGTTGATTTTGCCGATGAAGATGCCGTTGGCGGTCCCGATGTCCCCGAGAGCGAGATTGACGACACACCGGTAGTTCGTTTTATCAATAAAGTATTGCTGGATGCCATTAATAAGGGCGCATCGGATATTCACTTCGAACCCTATGAAAAAAATTACCGCGTGCGCTTGCGCATGGACGGCATGTTAACCGAAGTTGCCTCCCCTCCCGTTGGTATGGCCCCTAAACTCTCGGCACGGATCAAGGTTATGTCGCGGTTAGATATCTCTGAACGTCGAGTCCCACAGGACGGACGTATTAAATTGAATTTATCCAAAAACCGGGCGATCGATTTTCGGGTTAATACCTGTCCTACCCTCTATGGTGAAAAAATCGTATTACGGATCCTTGATCCGAGCTCGGCCAAAATGGGCATTGATGCGCTCGGATTTGAACCGTTTCAAAAAGACATCTACATGGAAAATCTGGCCAAGCCCTATGGCATGATTCTGGTCACCGGCCCCACCGGCAGTGGTAAGACGGTTTCGTTGTATACCGGGGTGAATGTGTTAAACCAGCCCGGGGTAAACATCTGTACCGCCGAAGACCCGTCTGAAATTAATATGCCGGGCGTGAATCAGGTCAACGTCAACGTAAAAGTCGGTTTAACCTTTGCCAGTGCCTTGCGTGCTTTTTTACGCCAGGATCCCGACATCGTGCTGGTCGGCGAGATCCGGGATCTGGAAACGGCCGAGATTGCCATCAAGGCCGCCCAAACCGGTCATCTGGTTTTATCGACCTTACACACCAATGATGCACCACAAACCCTCACCCGCTTAAGTAACATGGGAGTAGCTCCCTATAACATTGCCTCCTCGGTTAACTTAATTATTGCGCAGCGGTTGGCTCGTCGTCTTTGCACACATTGCAAAAAACCGATCAAGGTTCCAAACGAAGCCTTGCTCAAAGAAGGCTTTACCAAGGCCGAGGTGGCAAAAGGCATAACCATACATGCCCCAGTCGGATGCGATCAATGCAATGAAGGTTATAAAGGGCGAGTTGGTATTTATCAGGTGATGCCGGTCACGGAAACCATTGGCCGAATTATTATGGAAGGCGGCAATTCAATGCAAATCGCCGACCAGGCCGTCAAAGACGGCGTGCCTGATCTGCGCCAATCGGGTTTGAAAAAAGTCAGAGATGGCATGACCAGTCTGGATGAAATCAACCGCGTAACAAAAGATTAGACAGGCCGAAAGACCAAACTAGTCTGAAAATTAACTAAAATTAAAAAACAGTCACGACCATTAATAACTAAGGATTAAGCCATGGCAACAACCACAGCATCGAAACAGGATATTTTTGTCTGGGAAGGCCGCGATAAAAAAGGCCAGAAGATCAAAGGTGAATTAGGTGGTAAAAATATCTCTTTAGTCAGGGCCAATCTACGTCGCCAGGGCATCAACCCTACGAAAGTTCGTAAAAAAGCCAAACCCTTGTTCGGTGGTCGAGGACGAGTTAAATCTAAAGACATCGCCCTGTTTGCCCGTCAACTCTCCACCATGATGACCGCCGGCGTTCCGTTGGTGCAGGCCTTCGATATTATTGGTCGCGGTCACGAAAATCAGGGTATGCACGATCTGCTCGTAACCATTAAGGCCGATGTTGAAGGCGGTAGTACCCTTTCGGATGCACTGGGCAAACACCCTTATCACTTCGATGAGTTGTTTGTAAATCTAGTCCAGGCTGGTGAGCACGCCGGTATCCTTGATGATATCCTCGATAAAGTCGCCACCTATAAAGAAAAAACCGAATCCATCAAGGGCAAGATCAAAAAAGCCATGTTCTACCCAGCCGCAGTTTTAGGCATTTCGTTTATTATCACCGCCATCTTGATGATCTTTGTTATCCCGGAATTTGCTGCATTGTTTTCAGGCTTTGGCGCAGATTTACCGGCAATGACCAAATTCGTAGTGAACTTGTCAGAAATATTCCAGGATTACTGGTGGTTGATCTTCGGCAGTATCATCGGGGGTATTGTCGGTATATTTCAGGCCAAAAAACGCTCCAAACCCTTTAATCACTTTATGGATCGCTTATTACTTAAGATCCCCATATTAGGCACTATCCTG
>QILH01000064.1 GCA_003233255.1 Gammaproteobacteria bacterium
CATGCCCGTACCATCAGTTATGATCTTTTCTGTGGCGTAACCCAGCGCGTACCATTTATATATTCACATGCTGGTTAAACTACGGCGGTTTCTGTTACTGCTGGTTTCGCTGTTCCTGATTTTTATTTTTGTTCTGTGGTACATGTTGATGCAGCCTGTCATCGGTTCGGTTACTAAAGCAGATAACATCGAAACCTTTGATCCTTCTAAACTGAAAAATACCGTCAATATAATCGTTAACGACTTCTTTCCGCGCGATGGTGCGCATCCAGAAAACATGAAGCGTTGTGCGCAATATATTAAAACTGAATTTTTAAAGGCCAGTACACGGGTAAGTTATCAACGTTATGTTGTTAATCAGCAAACATATTACAATGTTATTGCCTCTTTCGGCCCTAACGATGGTGAACGTATTATTGTCGGCGCGCATTATGATTCCGCTGGCGAGCTGCCGGGTGCAGACGATAACGCCAGTGGGGTGGCAGGTTTGATCGCGTTAGCTGAGAAATTGGCTATAGCCGAAAAATCAATAAACAACAAACTTACAACCCGCATTGATCTGGTCGCCTACGCACTGGAAGAACCCCCCTATTTTAAAACCGATCAAATGGGCAGCGCCTGGCATGCCTTTAAGATGCGAGAAGATGAGGTGGGTATTAAATTAATGATCAGCCTGGAAATGCTGGGATATTTCTCTGATCAGGCCGATTCTCAACAGTATCCTGTACCGCTACTTGATCTGCTTTACCCAACAAAGGGAAATTACATCGCTATCATAGGTCTGTTTAATCAGGGAGGGATCACTAAAAAAGCCAAAACCTTAATGCAGGCGGCGACCCGTATGGATGTGTATTCAATCAATGCACCCAGAATGATCCCCGGCATTGATTTTTCCGATCACCTGAATTACTGGAACGAAGGTTACCCCGCCGTGATGATCACCGACACCGCCTTTTTCCGAAATCACGCCTATCATACTGCGGATGATGTACCGGAAAGACTGGATTACGAAAAAATGGCCGATGTGTTAAGCGGTGTTTTTAATCTAGTAAGCCAATTTTAGTGCATGTTTCGTGAACCCCTGAAACGACAATAACTAAGCACAATTTCAACAACATATAATTGAGTTTTTAATATAAGAAATAGGCAAGAGCATACTTTCGATTGTTGTCTTTGATTAACCTGTCAGTGAAGAGAGGGATAAATTAACGTGTTATTAATACAGAAATTTCGAACATCCTGTCTTTAATGAACAGGTAGCCCTGATGAAATGGTGTCCGGGAAATAATACCAAACTACCACGGGTTTTGCCTTGCGCCTTCAGGCTACAAGCATGTGTCTACAGTACACAAGTATGCTTTTGCCCTGTATTAAGAAAATGATTTTATAAGAAAAATTGTCGATAGTTATAGTTGGTCTCTAAATTAATGAAAATACCTTGATTTATACTGATATCGTCATACAATATGTATGACAATTGCGATAACGAGTAGAATCACCATGAAAAACAATGAATTAGAGCGTATCAATGCCCGACTGGATCCAGAATCTCAGGCGAAGGTGCGGTTTATTCTTGAGCAGCAGTCGCTGACTCAGACCGAGATGGTCAAGGCGGCTCTGGATCTCTTGTATCAGCAGTTTAAGGCAGAGCAACGTTCGTCAGCAAAGGCTATCGAATTGTCTGGTTTTGTCGCCGCTTCCGAGGGACCGGAAGATTTATCCGAAAATTATAAAGCGTACCTACAGGATGTCGCGCATGAAAAACACGATAATAGTTGATACTGGGTTTTGGTTAGCTCTAAGAAACAGTAAAGACGCCTACCACCAGCAAGCTAAAGAATGCCTACAACGTTATCAACAACAGCGTTTTATCTGTACATGGCCGGTTATGACCGAGACGTGTTATTTACTGGCAAAGCAACTTGGCAATAACGCGGCCGTTGATTTTATTAGTTTGTATGACGATCAGGGATTTGATGTATTCGATCTTGCACATCAACATGCAAGCCAAATTGCTATCTTGATGCAACGCTACCGAAATTTACCCATGGATTTGGCGGATGCCTCTTTGGTGTTATTAGCTGAAGAATTGGGACATGGTAATATCTTATCAACCGATAAACGCGATTTCGAAGCTTACCGCTGGAAACAGCATGATCCATTTAATAATTTACTCATGATGCAGGTGTAGCCTCAAGCGTGCGGTTTACCATAAGAAATCAATTGTGTAATTTACACTAAAAATAGAATCCTAAATCATGATTGTGGTTTACTATATTAATATAGGCTGGTAACTATTTAATTCGGTTTAGACTCAGTAGGTTCATACTCAGGGCAAATCCCATCAAAAAAGATTGATTTAATCCCGTCAGTGACCGTCTGTTCGGGTATCCCATAGACGCGCAGCTCAATCTTGTTAACGATCGCGCCCTGTGGGATCTCCAGCGGATGGTGAATGACTTTCCAGCCTTCCCCCGATATCTCGTAACCTGGTTTAGGTTGGTTGGTGTTGTAAGTTCCGGCCTTTGATTTATCCAGTTGATAATGAACCTCGGGGGACAGGGTCAGTGGCATGGCCGAGCTGGCGACTCGAAAGCTGATGGCTTTGAGGTTCTGCCAGTCTTTGTTTTCGCTGAGATCCGGCGATTGAATGGAAAATCTCCAGTGAGTTTGTTTGCTTTGTTGATTATTGCTTTTGGGGAAACACTCGTTCGATACGGGTACAAAAATACTCCCGCCAACGGTGGTTTTTTTTAAATCCGCCGGCCAGTCATTGTGTACGAAAAACAGACCCGGGCAGGTTGCCTTGCTAAAGGGTTCTTCTTTATTTTCGATATATACGGGTGAAATTTTCCAGTCTTTAAGATCTTCTTTGTTATTGAAATTAAAACAAACATAAGGAAGATTCTTGCGGATCATAAAATCATAAGTAATCAACTTTGTTGCGTTAACAAAAGTAATACCAAGTAATTTTATTTTATACGGAACTTCAATAACCAGTCTGTATTCTCCAGCGCCGAGGTTATTAGAAAACAGTTCAAACTGATTTAATTCTTCTGGTATTTCTTTTACCTCAATGAGATAGGTGTTTTCCAGATTAAATTTATCAAACAGGCGTGCGCCAATATCTTTTGCTAACAGGGGCTCGCTGGATTTTAATGACAAGCCAATACTAAACGGGTGATAGGCTTTGATCTCATCCTTGTTAATGATTTCAGACGCGGGTTCGCACGCGGTTAAAAAAAGCAGGGAAAAAAGTGCCAGTGTCTTTAAATTAATTATCTTTTTTATCATCACGTTTAAAATAGGCTTTTGATTCTTTACCGTAGTAAATTAGTTTGTCTTTTACCTTTTTGAGCAATAATCTGGCCCAGATAAATTCGGTGGCCAGTATTGCCAGTCCGGCCGGAATCACAATAATAGCAGGGCCGGGAGTCACAATCATAATTATACCGACAATGATTACACTCACCCCGACTAATGTTACCACCAGGCGGCGAAACGTTTTGTAAGTGATGTGATAAAGCTTGCCGATATTTTCTGCAAACGGCAGCTCGATTTGTTCGCTTCGATGCTGATGGAATAGAGAAAGGACAACACCCATTGCCAGGATGCTACTAACGACCAGCAAGAAGATGCTCGAGTGAATCGGGTAAATATCAAACAGGACTGCGCGCAATGCGGATAACAACAATATTACTACGAGTGTAAACTTGATGTAACGCAGCTGGGTCAATGCGCTGGCAAACACAAAATAAATGGCACGCAGTCCTAACAAAGAAAGAATGCTGGCACTGAGTATAATAAACGGGCTGTTGGATACACTTAGTGCGGATGGAATAGAATCAAATGAGAAAACCAGATCGATATACTCAATACACAACAAGGCGACCAACAACGGGGTAATAAACCATTTTCCATCGTGCTTCAAAAAGAATCGTTTCGATTCAGTGAAGGTTTGCTGTGTATGTGTTGGCTCTGTGTGCTGGCGAACCGGAAATTTTAGCATGATGGTTTTAGCCAGATTGGTATGTTTGTCTTTCAGTGGTAAGGTGGTATGGGCAATAAATTTAAATGCACTCATAAATATCAATGCGGCGATGAAATAGTGCAACCAGTAATACTGATCAAGCAGATTCACACCAACCAGAATAATAACGATACGCGCGATGATGGCGATAATAATACCGTAAAATAAAATACGATACTGATGGTGAGCGGGTATCTTCAGAGTCTGGAAAATAATCAGGATGATAAACAGGTTGTCGAAACTCAGCGTACGTTCCAGAAAATAGATCGTAAAATACTGGCTAAGGGCATCTTTACCATCAAGTACATGTGCGCTTTGTTCTGGAGCGGCAAAAACAGGAAACAGATTGTACTCGTATGAAAAATAAATATAAAAACCAAACGCCAGAGCGATGCTAATCCAGAACGCCGACTGCACCAGCGCATCACCACGGGTGAACTGCAGCTTATGGCGTCGTGTCATGCTCACGTCAACAAGCAGAAGGGTGGCAATACTAAAAGAAATGGCGATCCAGATCAGCATGGCGAAAATAATCAACGGGTTAAAGGGCGAATTGTAAACGAGTTGTGGGTTTGAGCGAAGGATTAAACTTTTGTTAATCAAGTCGCTCGGGGTACACTAGCCGCATGGCAAAGGTGAAAACGGTGTATTTTTGTTCGAGTTGCGGTGCGCAGGCCCCACAATGGGCCGGGCAATGCGGCGACTGCGGCGAATGGAATACCTTGAGTGAAAGCGCAGCGGTGCTGCCATCAAAACATCGCGCCGCCACTACCCGCTATGCGAGTGAAGCGGCCAATCAAATCCATCATCTGGATACGGTGGTCGCCGATGATGTAAAACGTATCACCACCGGTGTCGCCGAGTTTGACCGGGTGTTAGGCGGTGGTGTGGTGCCGGGCTCGGTGACCCTGATCGGCGGAGATCCAGGCATCGGTAAATCCACGCTGTTGTTGCAGGCGATGGTTCAACTGAGCAACGATTTTGAGACGCTTTATGTGACCGGTGAAGAATCTCTGCAGCAGGTGAGTTTGCGCGCCCAACGTCTGGGATACTCCGATGCGAAAGTACCGCTACTGGCCTCGACCCAGATCGAGACCATCCTGCAACAGGCGCAGAAATTAAAACCACAGATTATTGTGATTGATTCGATTCAAACCATGTTCACCGATGAACTTGGTTCGGCGCCTGGCTCGGTATCACAGGTACGCGAATGTGCCGCGCAACTGGTGCGTTTTGCCAAGCAAACTCAGACCTCGATATTTTTAGTCGGACACGTCACTAAAGAAGGCACCCTGGCCGGACCCCGAGTGTTAGAACACATGGTCGATACGGTATTGTATTTTGAAGGCGACGGCGGCCAGCGGTTTCGATTGATTCGGGCGGTTAAAAACCGTTTCGGTGCGGTCAACGAGTTAGGCGTGTTTGCCATGACTGATAAGGGCCTGCGTGAAGTGGCCAATCCCTCGGCGATATTTTTATCGCGTCATGAACAGCCGGTGCCGGGCAGTGTGGTAATGGTTACCCTTGAGGGCAGTCGTCCGTTGCTGGTCGAAGTGCAGGCATTGGTGGATGATTCTCAGTTGGTGAATCCACGTCGGGTCACGGTGGGCTTTGAACACAATCGACTGGCGATGTTGCTGGCGGTGTTGCATCGCCACGGCGACATCGTAACGGGCGATCAGGATGTGTTTGCCAATGTAGTCGGCGGTGTGCGGGTGACCGAGACCGGTGCCGACCTGGCGGTGCTGTTAGCCGTGATGTCGAGCCTGCGTAATAAAACCCTGGCGCGCGATATGATTGTATTCGGTGAAGTGGGATTGGCGGGCGAGATTCGTCCCGTGCCGAACGGTCAGGATCGTTTGCTCGAAGCCTACAAGCACGGTTATAAACGCGCATTGATCCCGGCGGCCAATGCGCCAAAAAAGGCACCGGAAGGTATGGAAGTGATTGCCGTGCAACGTATCTCCGAGGCGCTGGAGAACTGTTAATCGTATTGATCGACCTGACTATTCTTTCATATGAATCATTTCATTGAGTTCACGTTCAAGTAACATCGGATCGCCCAGGTTAAGTTCAAGCACTCGCCGCAAATGGGTCATACTGTCTAAATCAATGTGCTCACATTCAAAACCTATAAACGTGTCGTGACAATGCGCGACCTGTACTTCCATCTGAATATTGACGTCGTTGGCATTTAAGATCAGATCGAGTATGAATTCTTCGCCCCGCGAGGTCTGAATATTTTCTGGGCGTTTTATCAGTACACCATGCAAGCTTAAATCGATGACCGTACCATCCCATTGTTTGTTTGCATCAACAGTGAGTAATTTAAATTCAGCGTCAAACGGGATACGGGTAAAATGTCGGCGTTGAGGGTCTGGATTGTTCATTTAAACCTCTCCTGAATGCTCGCGATAAGAAATAAATTACATGTGCAATAAATATTTACGGTAAATGTTCAGCGTATTATTCTAGATAAAACTGCATATTAATATTGCCGATGGTGATGGTTTCACCATCGTTTAGTTTAACACTGCGCTCATTAATAGGTTCATTGGCCACCATGGGAGGGCGTTTGCCTTCAAGGTGTGAAATAAAGTATCCATTATGGCGGCGGGTAATGACGGCCGTAGCCACACCGGGTTTACCGATGTTGGTCATGGATTTATTTAAGGACAGGGTTTTCCCCAGATTTTGACCATTGAGGATCTGCAACCAGCCCTGCGATAGCGAATCGGCTTTTATATCCTCGATAGGGTTGGTTTGCTCATGGGTTTGATTATTATTCTCGGCCGGATGGATATCGATACTGGTGGATGAATCATTGGAATCAAGATGGGTGACTTCTTCATACTTAAACGAAAGAGTATGTTTGCCAACTCGAATTAAATCACCATCATTGAGTTCGTATTCACTAATGCGTTTTTGATTAACGAAGGTGCCTTCTTCTGTTTCGAGATCGAACAGAATAGATTTGGGGCCGGCGGTTTCGATACGCGCGTGTTTATCGGCCACCGCCAGACTATCGATAAATATCGGACATTGGTTATTGCTGCCGATCTCCATCAACCCCTGTTGCAGTGGGAATATTTTTAATACTTTGCTCTTAAAAGACAGCGTCAATTTAGACACTGTAATATCTCCAATTTTAAAAAACTTGTTATTTATCTAGGAATTATAGACCTTATTTGATGAACTTGTACAACATTCATCGTACCAGCAAAATGATTATTCATCAGACTGACTGAGTTTTTCTTTCCAGTTTGCGTCAATACGCACAGTCTTAACGGTGTTTTTGGTCGTCTGAACAATCTCGATGGGATAATCAGCAATTAACAAGCTGGTTCCAGGGTCGGGGATATGTTCTAAATACTCAATGATCATCCCATTAATTGTTTTTGGGCCATTACTGGGCAATTCCCAGTTAAGAATACGATTGATCTCGCGGATGGTAGCGCTGCCATCAATCAAATAACTACCATCTTCCTGTAAGTGAATGTCAGAATGTTTTGCTGCGGGATCGGTCGTAAATTCACCGACAATCTCTTCGAGCAGATCTTCCAGGGTGATCAGGCCCAGAATATCACCGTATTCATCTACGATTAAACCAATACGACGTTTTTCTCTTTGAAAATTGAGCAACTGCGTATTGAGTGGGGTGCCCTTGGGAACGAAGTAGGCCTCACGGACAATTTTGCGCAAGGTTTCCTGATTCGCTTTTTCTTTATCGTTAAAAAGCTGGATAACTTTGCGTAAATGTAAAAAGCCGATGATCTTATCGATGTCCCCTTCATAGATAGGTAACTTGGTATGCTGACTTTCACGAATATTTTTGCTGATTTTTTCCCAGTCATCTTCAATGTCGATGCCGATGATTTCATTACGCGGCACCATGATGTCTTCTACGGTTACCTTCTCCAGGTCGAGCAGGTTTAACAGCATCTGCTGGTGGCGTTGTGGAATCAGTGCACCGGCCTCGTTGACAACCAGACGTAATTCTTCGGTTGATAAATCATACTGGGACACCTGCTCAGCACTTAAGCCCAGGATTCGAAAGATTCCGCGCGCAGCTTTATTGACGATCCAGACGAACGGATAGAGCAGTTTTAATAAAGGCTCCAGTATAAATGAAGCGGGTAAGGCAAAACGCTCTGGATTTAAGGCGGCCAGTGTTTTCGGTGTGACTTCAGAGAAGATCAAAATCACTATGGTGAGTACCATCGTGGCGATCAATACTCCTTTTTCGCCATAGTAATAAAGGCCGATCATGCTGGCGATGGCGCCAGCTAGAATATTTACAAAGTTGTTACCCAGTAAGATTACCCCAATCAGGCGTTCCGGGTGTGCAAGCAGGCGCAGAGCTCGTTTTGCGCCACGGCGATTTTTATCCGCCAGATGGCGTAACCGATAACGGTTTATACTCATCAAACTGGTTTCGGAGCCGGAGAAAAAACCGGAGGTAATGATTAAAAATAACAGGGTGCCGAGTAACAGGCTAAGGGGGATATCGTCCAAAAATACAGGTTCCTGAGAAGGTTGATTATGCTATTAGTAACGAGCTTCGTGGTTTGCGTCAAGCGTTTAGAGGGCTGAAATAGACTTATCTTTATAAGGGATCCGGTTCGCAATACAGTACAAATGCGTTTTAAGACCGATGCAGAATGATTTCCAGCACAAATTTGCTGCCAAAGTAAGCGAGTAATAAAAACGCAAATCCTGCCAGTGTCCAGCGAATGGCGATGCGTCCACGCCAGCCAAAGCGCCAGCGACCAATCAGTAATACGGCAAAAAGGATCCAGGCACCGATGGACAGTACCGTTTTGTGTTGCGAGATCAGATCCTCGATATAGAAAAAACCACTGACCAGTGATACACATAAGACCACAAATCCAGTACCAATCATTCTGAACAGTAATTTTTCCATTGTTTCCAATGGCGGTAAACTGCTTATAAAACCAGCAGCATGTTTGTTATGCAGTTGTACGTCCTGAATATAAAGCAGGATAGCCTGTAGCGCTGCAATACTTAGTAAGCTGTATGCAATCAGAGATGTGATAATATGTATTTCCAGAACAAAAGAAAGGTTATGCGCCAGGGGGTTGATCTGGTCATTAATTACTCGTAATAATACCGAGAGTGCGGCGATTGGTAAGACTCCGATCGCCAGATTCTCGATGGGATCATGCCAGGCAAAACTGATCAGCATGAGCGCAATGACCCAGGCGATGAGTGAGAATACGGTGAAGAAGCTGATATCGAGCGAATCCCCTGAAAACAATCGCAAATACAGGGTATAAGCGTGCAGGATGATGGCAACGTAGGCTAATATTAATAGCCGTGATTTGCTCAATCCTCGCCCACGAGTGATCAGACGGAAGGCGAATAAGACCGTCAGCAGGAGATAAGCAGCAATGGCAGCACTGGCGAAAACAGGTTCGGACATAGCGCCTATTGTGGCGTATGTCGAAAATTTTAAAAAGTGTCGATTCATGGATCTGATGCTACTTTTGGAAAATTATTTTAAGAATCAAGCAACAATGGCCGATGATTAGCCTTAACGGCGCTGATTCGACGTGGATCTACATATATAATGGTTTGCAATAGAAAATTAGTTGGTCGACAGGGAAGCAATGGGGTTACTGAAAAACCTGGCTTGAGACTCAGAGCGCATTCTGGTTTACTTCCAGTATGGCATGCTCTAAGCCAGTAAAATGCACATAAGAATCAGGGAATATAGCTAGATGGAAATTCGCATTTTGGGATGCAGCGGTGGCGTTGGCGCAGATCTTCGTACCACCACCTTGATGATTGACCAGGATATCCTGATCGATGCCGGCACCGGCGTCGGTGATCTTACTATGGAAGAGATGTTGAATATTCGGCATATCTTTGTCACCCACTCACATCTTGACCATATCGCCTGTATCCCTTTACTGGTTGATACCTTATTTGATCAACTTGAAACCCCCATCACCATACATGCCCAAGTGGTCACGCTGAATGCCTTAAAAGATCACATATTCAATAATGTTATCTGGCCCGATTTTTCCAGACTGCCCAATAAAGACAATGCCGTCATGCGTTATGCTCCGATGTTGCCGGGCGAAATTCTGAACATTGGGGGTCGGCATTTAGAGATGATCAATGTGAATCATATCGTGCCGGGGGTGGGTTATCGGGTTGAAAATGCCATTGGTGTGTTTGCCTTTAGCGGTGACACCACTACCAACGACAGCTTATGGGAAACACTCAATGAACGCGACAAGCTGGATGTGTTAATCGTCGAAACGGCCTTTGCCAATGAGGACGTCGATCTTTGTCGGCGCGCAGGACATTATTGCGCGGATCTACTGGCCGCCGATCTGGCCAAGCTGAGGCACCAGCCGAAGGTGTACATTAGTCACAATAAACCGGGTGATGAGCAACAGATC
>QILH01000268.1 GCA_003233255.1 Gammaproteobacteria bacterium
TAGTTATGATATGAATATTACTTTTCGTCAACTGAAGGTATTTGAGGCGGTGGTGAAGCATTTGAGCTTTACTCAGGCCGCACAGGCACTGCATCTGACTCAACCTGCCGTATCAATGCAGATTAAGCAATTTGAAGAAGCGGTTGGGTTACCCCTGTTTGAACAAGTGGGTAAGAAGATATTTCTAACCCAGGCCGGCAAGGAAATGCTCCATTACAGCCGGAACATTCGTTCTGAGCTCAATGAAGCGGAAGAGGTTCTGGAACAGCTCAAAGGGGGGCGGCGAGGACACCTTGATATTGCCGTGCCCACGACGGCGAACTATTTTGCGACTCGGCTGCTGGCCGCGTTTGCGCGAAAATTCCCGGATGTGACCTTCAGCCTGGATGTGACGAATCGGGCGAGTTTGTTACTACAGCTGGAACAGAACGAAAAAGATATGGTGATAATGGGTCTGCCGCCGACCGAGATGAATCTTGAGACCCACGTGTTCATGGAAAACCCGCTCGTGGTGATTGCCGCACCGAACCACCCTCTGGCCAATCAGAAACGACTGGAATTAAGCGATTTAGCGAATGAGTCCTTTGTGGTACGTGAACGCACATCCGGCACTCGAATTGCGATGCAGCGGTTCTTTTCGGAACGCGGTATTGAATTCAAAACGAGCATAGAAATGACCGGTAACGAAGTGATAAAACAGTCAGTTCAGGCTGAAATAGGGCTGGGGATCGTTTCTGTGCATACGCTTGAGCTGGAACTGGAGACAGGTCGCTTAGTCATTCTGGATGTTAAGGAATTTCCAATTCTACGTCATTGGTATCTGGTGCACCGGCATGCCAAGCGTTTGTCGCCCGTGGCTGAAGCCTTTCGGGAGTTTGTGATGGAAAATGCGGATAAATTTATAACCCACCGGAACTATGATTAATTATCAGAGTCGTATGGTGTAATGAGAATAAATCGTTATACTATGTAACTATGTCCGAACGAAATCAGCCCATTCGCGTTATGGCTCACCTGCTTGTGTTAGCCATTTCCTTTGTACAGATATCTACCGCTGTTGCTGTTGTCGTGGATCTTCCCGATCAAAATGTAGTAACGCACAAGCAGCATAATATCTCCTTCTCGAAAGAGAATCCGGTTTGCCCACATATGAACATCGTTGTTGAGAATACGGATTGTTGTTCGGCAAGCGAGTGTGCCGAAAAAACCTGTGCCGACAAATCTTGCGTTCGCGGTGCTCATTCAACTTCATCGGCTGTGTTCAGTTCGCGAACACGTATAGCAAATCGGCTCTTCAGCAAATCCCGAATCGAACTCCATAACTATCTGCAAGTGGGCATCAGTCCAGAATCGTTATATCGACCTCCGCGCTAACATCTGCAAAATATTTTTAATCTACTAAAATATCATGGCGGCATTAACCGCCATAACAGGCCGTACTGACGATTTAAAATCGGTCAAATTCTAATAAGTATTGTTAGTTGGAGGGACGTATGTTTACTTTCACACGTATTATAAGTGTAATTCTGCTGTTGGGGCTTGGCAGTATTGCCATGGTGGGTGTTGCTGAAACCCTGACCCTCGAGCAAGCAGAGCAATTTGCCGTTGAGCGAGATGCCGTATTGTCGATGCGGCGTGCCCAATCACAGGCATTTCTGGATAAGTCGGTAGCGGCAAATACTTTGCCGGATCCGAAGCTTAAATTAGGTTTAATCAATTTTCCCACAGATACCTTTAAACGTGATCAGGAACCGATGACGCAGGTTCGTGTTGGAATTCAGCAAATGATTCCACGTGGTAACAGTCTGGAAATAAAATCAAAAAGTATGCGTGCTTCTAGCGAGCAGACCGATGCGGCGGCTATTAACCGAGAAAAAATGCTCATTATGCAGGTTCGAAAAGAATATTTTGAACTTGTATATTGGTTACGTGCTGAGAAGATTGTTCTTGAAAATAAAAATTTATTCAAACAGTTGGTACGTATAACTCAGTCACAGTATGCCGCTGGTATCCAAAACCAACAAGACGTTATTCGTTCAGATCTGGAACTGGATATGCTGGATGATCGACTCGATGCGATAAGAACAAAACAACAACAGATACGGGCTCGTTTGGTTAAACTGATTGGTCCGCAGGCGATTGATGCTTCGGTGGATTTAGTTGTTCCTGAATTGGCCTCGGTAAATTTTCACAGTCTTGATCTAAAAAACCATCCCAAAATCAAGATTGACGATGCGATAGTAAATAACCGCCAGTACGGTATTGATCTGGCAAAAGAATCGTATAAACCCGCATGGATGTTTGAGCTTGGGTATGGTTTCCGTGACGGCACTAACCCAGGTGGATCTGAGCGAGCCGATTTTGCCTCGGCGATGGTTAGTTTTGATATTCCTTTATTTACCAAAGATAAACAGGATCGACTGGTCGCGGCGAATCGTCAAATGTATCAGGCCAGTATGGATGCGCGAGAAGAAAACCTGCGCCAATTACAAAGTGATTTTAAACAAACGAAGGTAAACTGGGATCTCCTGCAGGAACGACTGCAACGTTATCAAAAAACCATTATTCCGCAATCAAGAGAAAATGCAAAAGCCGCACTTTATGCTTATCAAAGTCGTCGAGGTGATTTTACTTCGTTGATGCGGGCTCGCATAACCGAACTGGAAACCAATTTAAAACATATGCGGTTAAAGATAAATTATAAACAAGCACAGGCCAAACTTCTTTATCTGGCAGGAGAAGCGAAATGAAATATTTAATAACAATCTTATTCTTTGCTACGGCGTCCATTTTAGTATCAGCTTGCTCAGAACAAAATGAAAACATGGACATGAGCGCAGATACTAAAAAAGAAACTGCCTTAGAACATGCTGAAAAACATATGGATCCTTCCTATGTATGCCCAATGCACGCAAATATAGTTCGTGATAAACCTGGGAGTTGTCCTATCTGCGGAATGACGCTGATCGAAAAGGTAGAAGATGAGCCTGAAGCGACGGGTGAGAAAAAGCTATTGTATTGGGTTGCGCCAATGGATCCGGCCTACCGTCGCGATGGCCCAGGTAAATCGCCGATGGGTATGGATCTGATACCGGTTTATGATGAAGGTGGCGGTCTTTCGGTGAAGATCTCGCCCGCAGTAGAAAACAACATGGGTGTACGGACTGCGATAGCGGAGTACAACAAACTCTGGCGCAGGATCGATACGGTCGGGTATGTCGGTTTTGATGAAAACAAGATCACTCATATTCACCTGCGCACCAAAGGCTGGATCGAAAAACTATTAGTTAAATCTGAAGGCGAACGTGTTACTAAAGGGCAGCTTTTATTTGAAGTATATTCACCCGAGTTAGTGACCGCCCAGGAAGAATATATGCAGGCGCTAAACACCAGTAATCGCCGTTTGATTACGGCTTCCAAAGAACGTCTTGTTGCACTTGGAATTTCTAATAAACAAATTACCACGATTAGAAAAAGCCGCAGGGTGAAACAATATGTACAGATTTATGCTTCACAAGATGGAATTATCGATAACCTGAATGTTCGCGAAGGTATGTTTGTGAAGCCTGATAAAAGAGCGATCTTTCGTCTATATGGATACTGGCGGAGATTTTTGAAAAACAGGCGGACTGGGTTAAGGAGGGGCAAACTGCAGAAGTACGCTTGTCCTATCTCCCTGGTCGCACCTGGACAGGCAAGGTTGAGTATATTTATCCAAGCTTAAATCCTAAGACCCGCACGTTAAAAGTGCGTTTGCGTTTTGATAATGCTGACGAATCACTTAAGCCGAATATGTTTGCCAAAGTCACCATCTATGCGCAACCAAAGTCCGGCATTATTGTTATCCCCCGTGAAGCGGTGATCAGGGCTACCCAAAACCGCGTTATTCTCTCGTTGGGCAAAGGGCGTTTTCTGCCACGTGAGGTGGTGATTGGTATTGAGTCAGGTGACTGGATCGAGATCAGCCATGGACTTGATGAAGGCGACGTGGTGGTGACATCCGGTCAGTTTTTACTGGATTCTGAAGCCAGTTTGAAGGCCAGCATGAAACGCATGACCGCCGTACCTGAAAAGAAAATGGAAGGTATGTCCGAGAAAAGTAAGGGTGCAAAAGAAGTGCGCGGGATCATCCAGTCGGTCATGGCCGATCATAAGATGGTAAATATAAAACATGATCCAGTACCTGAACTGGAATGGCCAGCGATGACGATGGATTTTAAAGTTGCTGATGATGTTGATCTGGATAGCCTCAAACCTGAAGACAAGGTCTTTTTTGATATCGATAAAATGGGCGATGATTTCGTGATTACCTCAATAATAAAACACGAAGAAACGAGAGGTAACTAATCATGGTTGTTAAACTCATTGAATGGTCATTAGAGAATCGCTTCCTGGTTCTTTTATTAACGTTTATCCTGGTAGCCTGGGGCCTGTTTGTTATTAAAAACACCCCGCTGGATGCGATCCCCGATCTGTCTGACGTGCAGGTGATTATTAAAACCACTTACCCTGGCCAGGCGCCAAGGGTGGTGGAGGATCAGGTTACTTATCCATTAACCACGGCCATGTTATCCGTGCCGGGTGCGGTAACCGTGCGCGGGTATTCGTTTTTTAATGATTCTTATGTCTATATCATTTTCGAAGATGGTACCGATCCGTATTGGGCACGCTCACGCGTGCTTGAATATCTGAGTCAGGTGGCCAGCCGTTTGCCGCGAGAGGCGCGTTCGGCGCTTGGCCCGGATGCAACCGGGGTGGGCTGGGTTTACGAATACGCATTGGTGGACAGGACCGGCAAAAATGATCTGGCGCAATTACGCAGTTTGCAGGACTGGTTTTTAAAATATGAATTGCAAACGGTTGATGGTGTTTCCGAAGTTGCCACCATTGGCGGTATGGTAAAACAATACCAGGTGGTGCTGGATCCGGATCGTCTGCGTGCTTATGGTCTACCGCTGAAAAAAATTCGCATGGCGATTCAAAACGCCAACCAGGAGGTGGGCGGCTCGGTGATCGAAATGGCCGAGGCTGAATATATGGTTCGTGCGACCGGTTATATTAATGAGATCGAAGATCTGCGCCTGATTCCCTTAGGTGTTAATAAACAGGGCACGCCGATTTTGTTAAGAGATGTGGCCGACATACGTCTGGGTCCACAAATGCGCCGTGGTATTGTTGAGCTGGACGGTGAAGGCGAAGTGGTCGGTGGCGTAGTGGTGATGCGTTTTGGTGAGAATGCCTTGAAGACCATTGAGGGCGTCAAGGCCAAGCTGGAAGAATTAAAAAATGGCCTGCCCGAAGGCGTGGAGATTGTTCCAACCTACGACCGTTCATCATTAATCAATCGTGCGGTTGATAACCTGAAGTTTAAACTGCTAGAAGAATTCCTGGTAGTGGCATTAGTGTGTGCGGTATTCCTGTTTCATATTCGCTCAGCATTAGTCGCAATATTAAGTTTACCGCTTGGTATCCTGACGGCGTTCATCGTTATGTACTACCAAGGTATTAACGCAAATATTATGTCATTAGGAGGTATTGCGATTGCGATCGGTGCGATGGTGGATGCCGCCATTGTGATGATCGAGAATATGCACAAACACATCGAGCGAGAACCGCTCACCGATGAAAATCGATGGCGAATTGTACGTGAGGCCACGATTGAGGTGGGGCCGCCATTATTTTTCTCATTATTGATTATCACCTTAAGCTTTTTGCCGGTGTTTTCTCTGGAGGCGCAAGAAGGCCGTTTGTTTAGTCCATTGGCCTATACCAAAACGTATGCGATGGCGGCGGCGGCGGGACTATCGGTTACCCTGGTACCGGTATTGATGGGATATTTTATTCGTGGCCGGATAAAACCTGAGCATGAGAACCCGGTGAATCGTGTTTTGATCAGTGCTTATCGTCCCTTTATTCATTTTGTGTTGCGGGCTCCGGTAAAGACTTTGGTGATAGCGCTGGCTGCGAGTGCGACGATTGCGATTCCCATTTCGCAAGTGGGTTCTGAATTTATGCCCGATCTGGACGAAGGTGATCTTATGTATATGCCCACCACCTTCCCAGGCATTTCAGTGGGTAAGGCACAGGAGCTGTTACAACAAACGGATAAATTGATCAAAACCGTGCCCGAAGTCAAAACAGTGTTTGGTAAAATCGGTCGTGCTGATACGGCAACCGATCCGGCGCCACTGACTATGATTGAAACAACGATTCAGTTTAAACCCAAGAGCGAATGGCGAGAAGGAATGACGCTTGAGGGAATCAAAAAAGAATTGAATGAGAAGCTTAAATTCCCTGGGATAACCAATGCCTGGGTGATGCCGATTAAAACCCGTATTGATATGCTGGCAACGGGGATTAAAACCCCAGTTGGAATTAAAGTCTCTGGGCCTGATCTTAAGGTATTGCAGGAGATTGGTGAACGTATCGAGGAAGTGGTGCAGACCGTACCCGGCACCACATCGGCGTATGCAGAACGAACCGTTGGTGGCCGGTATGTGACCGTCGACATTGATCGCCTTAAGGCCGCTCGCCTCGGTCTTAGCATTACCGATGTGCATGATGTGGTTCGTACTGCTGTTGGTGGTATGAATGTGTCGCAAAGTGTTGAAGGTCTGGAACGTTATCCGATCAATATGCGCTACCCACGTGACGTCCGAGATTCAATTGACAAGTTACGCAATCTTTCCATTCTGACCCCGGCGGGTGCAAGCATACCGCTGGGTGAAGTGGCGGATGTTCGTATCGAAGAAGGTGCGGCTATGATCAAAAGTGAGAATTCACGACCCAATGGCTGGATCTTTGTTGATATTGATGGGCGCGATCTCGGTTCGTATCGCGATCTCGGTTCGTATGTCGCCGAGGCGCAACGCGTGGTTAGTGATCAGGTAGAATTGCCGCCCGGTTATTCGATCGCCTGGTCCGGTCAGTATGAATACATGGTACGGGCCAAGGAAAAACTGCAAATGGTAATCCCTCTGACGTTGGTGATCATTATCCTGTTGTTATATCTTAATTTCCGTAACGTCACCGAGGTGTTGATTATCATGGGCACCTTGCCCATGGCCTTACTCGGAGGGTACTGGTTATTGTACATTCTTAATTACAATATCTCGGTCGCGGTCGGGGTTGGCTTTATCGCGCTCGCAGGTGTCGCCGTCGAAATTGGCGTAATCATGCTGGTTTACCTAAACCAGGCATACCAACATCATATTGTTAATAAAGAACGTGTGCATACCCCTACGGTTGAAGAACTAAAAGAAGCGGTCATCGAGGGCGCATTACTTCGGGTTCGTCCAATAATGATGACTGTTTCGGCGATTACGGCCGGTTTGTTACCGATCATGTTGGGTAGTGGTACCGGATCAGAGGTGATGCGCCGCATTGCTGCACCGATGGTGGGGGGTATGGTGAGTGCTACGGCATTAACCCTGGTGGTTATCCCGGCCATCTTTTTTCTGGTTAAGAAAAAACATCTGGAGAAACTTTATAAATGAATGTAAAAATTTATATAGTATTATTTGCCTCAGGGGTACTGGTCGCGGGTTGCGATCAGTCCCTTGATAAAAAGGCGGATACCAATAATGTCGATGCCAGGTATGATCGAAGTACCGTTACGCAAATTAGACTGGATCAGGGCAGGGCTTTATTCTTACAAAATTGTGCGGTTTGTCACGGCAATGAGGCGCAGGGTACTACAGATTGGCGCAAACGTGACAAAGATGGAAATTATCCACCGCCACCATTAGATGGAACCGCACACGCATGGCACCATCCTAAAATGGCGTTGGTTTATACTATAAAAAACGGAACTAAGGCGCTTGGCGGCACGATGCCGGCGTGGAAAGATAGCCTCACCGATGACGAGATTGAATCGATAATCGTGTGGTTTCAGGCAAAATGGCCGGATCAACTTTATCGAGCCTGGGTGAAAAGAGACAAGGAATCAATAAAACGCAAAAAATAAACGGAGCAATATAATGTTTGGTGGTGGTTCGCATGGTTTTCTGGGCGGAGGTTTTATGTGGCTATTATGGATTATTTTACTGATCGTTATTATTTATATAATAAAAGATTTAATGCGTAGTACCCGGCCTTCGACATCTGAAGATGACGTGTTGAAAATTCTAAAACGGCGCTACGCCCGCGGTGAAATAGACGACGCTGAATTTGGGCGACGTAAAAATGAATTAGATAAATAGGCCTGAGTGCGAATGGAAAATAATTGCAGAGTCCAACTAAAGTGGTGAAAATCCAGTTGGTTTTAGATAAAGAAAAACGGTAAAATCATCGCAAAAATTAATCAAATAAATTGAGGAGAAATTATGAACTATGGATTTAGTACAAGAATCAAAGCTGGCTTTGATGACACCATTGAAAAAGTAACGGCCGCACTAGGTGAAGAAGGCTTCGGTGTTTTAACCGAGATAAATGTCAAAGCGGTTTTAAAAAAGAAGCTGGATATCGATAAGCGACCTTATACCATTTTAGGTGCATGCAACCCGGTGCTTGCAAACCAGGCGATTTCAGCGGAACCCGATATCGGTTTATTGTTGCCCTGTAATGTATTAGTACGTGAAGAGGAAAATGGCGAGATAACCGTTGCCTTTATGGATCCTGCGGCGGTATTAACGTTGGTCGACAAAGAAGGTATTGCCGAGCTTGCTGGAGAAGTGAAGGAACGTCTACAGCGTGTCATGAAATCGATCAGTCAGGATTAGGCGGCCATATCGTAATAAAGCATTTGCAATATGTTATCGAGCAGGTCATAGACTTGCTCATAATAACCCTCGACATCCTTTTGGGTGATGCCCACTGTGTCCAGGGCGTATTGTTGCAGGAGGGTATCGTCGTCTTTTGATATTGGCGCCTGAATATTATTGGCAATTACGTTTGCAATGTGGATGATGGCGCAATCCACCTTGAATTCAGAGCATTCTTCGGGATTGTGGTGATAGTGAACAGGCTCAGAAATTGAAGCAGGGAAGTGCCAGCTTTCTAATAATGCCGTTGCCCATTCGCCATGGGTAAACCCAAATATCTGGCTTTCAGCATCATAGATATTAATTTCTTTGTTGAGGTTGGCCTTGTTAAGAGTGATAACTTCCTGCGGTAATAATAAGGCCATGATCATTTTACCGATGTCGTGTAACAATCCACAGATAAAGAGTTGCTCTGAATTAAGATTTTTTTGATCAAGTGCAATAACGCGTGCGGCGAGACCGGCGGTAATGCTGTGACACCAGAATGTTTCCAGATCGAACTGAACATCTTCGTGCGGGGTAAACTGGGAAATAACGGTCGTGACAAACACCAGGTCTCGTAATTGGCGAGTTCCTAAAATAGTGACAGCCATGCTGATGGTGTCAATTTCAGACGGAAAATTGTAAAAAGGGCTATTAACCAATTTCAGAATCCGCGCAGTGAGTACGGGATCCAGGCTAATAAAATGGGCAATATCGGCGGTTGAGGAATTTGGATCTTCAAGCAGGTTATTAATCTTTTCAACGACGGCAGGTAGTGAGAGCAGTTTAAGATTATTACCGATTAATTCACTGGGTATTTTCGACGGCACTAGTAGTCCTTAGTTTTATCTACAAGAGTTTAAAATGTAATAAATATAATAGTATAGCGATTACATTTATCTTACATATTCAGCCTATATATCATGAAATATGGCTACGTTCATGTAATTGAACAAAAATATTGCATTGTTTGACCTTTGCCCAGTTGAATGCATACTTATGGTGCAAATAACTATTTGGAAATTAAGGTCGGCGACCTTATCTAAGGAAATAGTAAAACATATTGAAATGCTTAAATATTCATCACTACTAGTTTCACGCTGGTTTATAGCGCTCTATTATGGAACTCTACAGAATTAGCTGGATGAGTTAAGTAACATTGATTAAAGGACAATGAATACATGTTGATTTGGGGAAAACTAATTGGGGCATTGTTGGGATATGCAATTGGTGGCTGGTTGGGCGCACTGGTAGGAATATTTTTCGGTCATCAATTGGATCTGGGGATCAAGCGAGCGATCGAACACGATGCCCTGGGTTTTAACACCCGTCCCGGCAACCAGCAACAAATTCAAACAACCTTCTTCACAAGCGTCTTCATGGTGATGGGACATGTCGCCAAAGCCGATGGGCGTGTTTCTGAATCTGAGATATCCATGGCACGAGCGATCATGCGTCAGATGCAACTTAATTCTGAACAGGAAAAAACCGCCGTTAATCTATTTTCTCAAGGCAAAGCGTCTGATTTCCCGCTTGAGGATGTAATCGATAATTTTCACAAGGAGTGTCATCAAAACCGTAATCTCGAACGGATGTTTATCGAGATTTTATTACATGCGGCCTATGCGGATGGGCATATGCACGATGCAGAACGACATATCTTTCATCGAATTTGTTCGCGTTTAAATATTTCAGAGTTTGAATATCGGCGCCTGGAAAAAATGGTGCATGCGCAACAATCCTTCCGTGGACAAGCTGGCCAGACGCAGAAGCCGCAACAAGAAATTTTAAACGAGGCCTATCAGGCCTTAGGTGTGGAAGCTTCGGCAACCGATGCAGAAGTAAAGAAGGCTTATCGCCGGCAAATGAATCAACATCATCCCGACAAATTAGTGTCCAAAGGATTGCCTGAGGTAATGATCAAACTTGCAACGGAAAAAACGCAGGAGATAAAATTAGCCTATGAAACTATTTGTGCGGAGCGCGGGGTCAAATAACAAAAACAGTTTTAAATTAATATTGACGAATAACGCCCTAGTGCAGCCAGACTAATGACCACTAGACCGAGTGCCAGGTTTAGTGCAATTAATATTCGAATTTGATTTAATTTTTTCCCACCAGTGGGCCAGTCTTCAGCGGCTACGGCTCGAGAAAGTTGTTTATAGGGTGCAAAAAATACATGCATGTAGATGAGTATCATGGCGCTTCCCAGTCCATTCATTAAGTGAACATAAATGGGAGCAGCCGAAAAGCCATTCCAGTTAGCGAACATCAGGTTATATCCAGTTAATGGTAATAACAGAACACTTAACCAGACGAATGGAAAAAACTTTTTAAATATGCCAACCCATAGAGTCAGACGTATTGGTGCGTCGAGTTGTTGTCCTGCCACCGGGCGCAAAATAATATAGGCAAAAAACATCCCACCGACCCAGATAACGGCAGAGAGTATGTGCAGAGTCAGGCTAATTGCTTTTAGTTCCATTTTATATTGACCTTATTGTTTGGGTGCATAACGGCGAAGCCAGCCACGAATACGTTTAATGAGGGTGTCATCCATATTGGTAAAAAAGTGATCGGCGCCTTCTATTCTAACCTGCGTATATTTTTTATTCCCCGCTTTTCTTGCCATTAGTGTTCGCTTGCTTGCGGTGTTCAGGTTGCCAGCAAAATCTTCACTACCAAATATATCCAGTATCGGGATGGTTATTTTCGTTAAATGATCAAGATTGTTCATTTTAGGTTTGTCCGCAATGCCTGGTCCAAATGAAACGGCAACGAACGCTTTCACCACCGGATCTTTCGTTGTCGCCAGATAGAGGCTCGCCATGGTATTTCCGAGGCTATGACCGATGATGACAATGTTGTTAATCTTCTTGCTCTTAACAAAGTCGATCCCGGCTTGAATACGTGCCGGGACCTCATCGAACAGGGGGGCGTAGTCGGCTGACGTCGCATCATTCGCCAGGATCGGCATCTGTAATGATAGGGTATGCCAGCCATGTTCAGCTAATTCGGAACGCAACGGCTCAATCACATCAGGCCAGGCCGGGTGAACGCCCATGCCATGCAGAATGATGACACCGCCAAGTGTTTGTTTGGCGGTAGTTTCGGAGTACAGGGCGAGGAATTCGGTTCCGTCGGCCTTGAGCGAGAGGGCATCACCCACCATTAAACTGGGTTCAATCTGTTCGCGCCAACGTTTTTCCTTGGCCAGATCGGATTTTGATGCTGCGTTCAGATTCGCTGCAAATAGAAAAATAAACATAGTAATCAATAACTTATAATTAGTCATGGCAAATTACCCTCATTTCAGGATATACACATCAAGTATCAGTACTGGCAGTATAGATAAGAATCGAGTCGCTAAATAGCTGCAATGCATTGCCTTTTCCGGTAGAGTTGGCGGTTCGATTTTTCAGGGCGTTGTCGTTTTTCTTTATACGGCGTACAGCGCGAAACAAGAATTTAAAAAATGAGGCAGTAACTATGGCAGATTTTGCAATCGCACCCTCCATTTTATCGGCTGACTTTGCCAAACTCGGTGAAGAAGTGGATAACGTACTCGCATCCGGTTGTGAGATCGTACATTTTGACGTAATGGACAATCATTATGTCCCCAACCTGACTATCGGCCCTTTGGTCTGCGATGCACTGCGTAAGCACGGTGTGACTGCGCCTATTGATGTGCATTTAATGGTTGAACCAGTGGATCGTATTATTCCTGATTTTGCCAAAGCCGGTGCCACCTATATTACCTTCCATCCTGAGGCATCTCACCACATTGATCGTTCATTGCAATTGATTCATGACGAAGGCTGTAAGGCAGGGTTAGTGTTTAATCCTGCAACAACACTCGATTATTTAAACTATGTCATCGACAAAATTGATATGGTGTTGATTATGTCTGTAAATCCAGGTTTTGGCGGGCAAAGCTTTATTCCTACCGCACTTGATAAGTTGCGTGAAGCACGCAAGATCATCGACGCCTCGGGCCGCGATATTCGTCTTGAGATCGATGGTGGTGTTAAGGTCGATAACATTCGTGAGATTGCCGAAGCCGGTGCCGATACCTTCGTATCAGGCTCGGGTGTATTCGGTGGTGTAAACGATAAAGATCCTCATCGTTATGACGGTATCGTTAAACAGATGAAAGATGAATTAGCGAAGGCTAAAAAGTAATTTATTTCCACTACGAGAGCCTGTTGCGACAGGGTTTTACTGCTGGATTCGATATAGAGATATAAGCGCAATGTTAATAAAACCTGAAATGGTCTTAATTGATGTCGATGGCACCCTGGTCGACAGTGTTCCTGATCTGGCCTTCTGTGTCGATGAGATGATGAAGCAACTCGGTATGCCAATGCATGGCGAAGCAAAGGTGCGTGAGTGGGTCGGTAACGGTGTTGAACGTTTGACTCGCCGTGCTCTGATCGGTCAATTGGAGGGTGAACCCGATGAAGCTTTATTCAAAAAAGCCTACCCAATTTATTTGGATCTGTATGCAAAAAATACGTCTCAACGCAGTGAATTGTATCCTGGCGTGATAGAAGGCCTCGATTATCTACAATCGGTGGGGTATAAACTGGGTTGTGTGACCAATAAGGCGGCGCAATTTACATTACCTTTACTTAAAGATCTGGGCATTTTTGATCGCTTTGAGATCGTGGTCAGTGGCGATACCCTGGCGAAGAAAAAGCCGGATCCGATGCCGTTATTGCATGTTGCGGAACATTTTGGTGTGGCACCGGCAAAAGCGATGATGCTGGGTGACTCGGTCAGTGACGTGAAGGCCGCGCGGGCGGCCGGTTTTCAGATCGTCTGTATGAGTTATGGCTACAATCACGGTGTAGATATTCGTGATGCGAAACCAGATGCTGTGCTAGACTCGATGGCAGAGCTACAGTCGTTACTGGAAATGACCCAGAATCAGGGCGTGGCTTAACGTTTAACTGATGTTTAAGACAAAAGAAATCCTGTTGCAAATGATAAGTAAGAAAACAAATACAGACAACAAACGATGGCGTGGAGAATAGTAGGCGAACGATTTCGCCACAAGTTTGTTTGTATTCATTTAATTATAAAATCAGGCCATCACCATGACAGAACAGGAATTTCAGGCACTCGCCAGCCAGGGTTACAGCGCGATTCCCATCCTCTGCGAGGTCTTGGCGGATCTTGATACCCCGTTAAGCACCTATCTCAAACTGGCCAATGGCCCTTATTCCTACTTGTTCGAATCGGTTCAGGGTGGCGAGAAATGGGGGCGCTATTCCATCATTGGCCTGCCATGTCGGCGCATTATTCGAATATACGATCATACCGTTAAAATTTATCACGATAATGAATTAATTGAAGAGTTCAATGTTAATGATCCACTCGCCTGGATTGAAGATTACCAGACGACCTTCAAACATCCGGAACTAGAAGATTATCCGAAGTTCACGGGCGGATTAGTCGGTTACTTTGGTTATGAGACTATTCGTTATATCGAACCTAAATTGGCAATGAAATCGGAAAAAGACGATCCGCTTAAATTGCCTGATATTCTGTTGATGGTCTCCGAACAGGTGATCGTATTCGACAATCTAAGTGGCAAGTTATACATCATCGTGTACGCCAAAACGGATGAAGACAACGCTTACGCGAAAGCAAATGAGTTAATTGATCATCTGAAAAAACAGATGCATTCTGCTACCCCTTTACAGCATCATGCGAGGCCACGAACGATCAAGGAGGCCGATTTTATTTCCGGTTTTCAACAACCGGGGTTTGAATCCGCAGTTAAAAAGGTTAAACAATATATTACCGATGGGGATGCGATGCAGGTGGTGATCTCGCAACGTATGTCGATCCCATTTCATGCCCAGCCACTCGATTTATATCGTTCATTACGTAGCCTGAATCCATCTCCGTACATGTACTATCTGGATCTGGGCGATTTTCATATTGTCGGTTCATCACCGGAGATTCTGGCGCGTTATGAAGACGACGAGGTCACGGTCAGACCAATCGCCGGCACCCGCCCACGCGGTAAAACAGAAGAAGAGGATCGTGCACTGGAACAGGATCTGTTGGCTGATCCCAAAGAATTGGCCGAGCATTTGATGTTGATCGATCTGGGACGCAATGACGTAGGGCGCATAGCAAAAACAGGCAGCGTTGAATTGACCGATAAAATGATGATCGAACGTTATTCGCATGTGATGCACATCGTGTCGAATGTCACCGGTAAAATAAAAGACAACCTGAGTGCGATGGACGTATTGCGCGCGACCTTCCCAGCCGGGACGGTGTCGGGCGCACCGAAGATCCGCGCGATGGAGATCATCAACGAACTGGAACCGGTTAAACGCGGCGTGTATTCCGGTGCGGTCGGATATCTTGGCTGGAATGGCAATATGGATACCGCGATTGCGATCCGTACCGCGGTGATCAAAGATCAGACTCTATATATTCAGGCGGGGGCCGGTATTGTTTATGATTCGGTGCCGAGCAACGAATGGGATGAAACCATGAACAAGGGGCGTGCGGTATTTCGTGCGGTGGCCATGGCCGAACAGGGCCTGGACGGGGCACATAAGTGAGAGAACGCCGATGTTATTAATGATCGACAACTATGATTCGTTTACCTATAACCTGGTGCAGTATTTTGGTGAACTCGGGGCAGATGTACAGGTGTTTCGGAATGATGAGATCACGGTAGCGGAGATTGAGAGGCGTGATCCGAAATACATCGTTATCTCACCCGGTCCGTGTACACCCAATGAGGCCGGTATCTCGATCGAAACCATAAAACATTTTGTCGGTAAAAAGCCAATCTTAGGTGTGTGCCTCGGGCATCAAAGTATTGGTCAGGCCTTTGGGGGCAAGATTGTCCATGCCAATGCGATCATGCACGGTAAAACCTCAATGATAAAACACAAAAACGTTGGCGTGTTTAACGGTATATCGGATCCGTTCGAGGCAACGCGCTATCATTCATTAGTGATTGATAAAACCTGTGTACCGGATTGTCTGGAGATTACCGCCTGGACTGAAAACGAACAGGGTGAGTTAGACGAGATAATGGGCGTCAGGCACAAAGACTTTCCCGTTGAAGGCATGCAGTTTCATCCCGAATCGATCTTAACCACCAGCGGACACGATTTGTTGCGCAATTTTTTGCAGGCTAATAATTAAGCGAGGATTAACACCATGGATATGCCAGCCGCGATTCGTACCGTATTAGAGCGAAACGATCTAAGCCGGGAAGAGATGACCTGCGTAATGAAAACCATCATGAGTGGTGAAGCGACCCCGGCACAGATCGGTGGTTTTCTCGTGGGTCTGCGTATGAAGGGCGAAAGTATTGATGAGATCACCGCTGCGGCACAGGTGATGCGCGATCTGGCCACGGGGGTCAGCGTAAGCGGTGATCACGTGGTTGATATCGTCGGCACCGGTGGCGACAGTTTATCGACCTTTAATATTTCGACGGCAAGTTGTTTTATCGTCGCCGCCGCTGGTGGCAAGGTGGCCAAACACGGTAACCGTTCGGTGAGCAGCAGTTCGGGCAGTGCGGATCTGTTAGAGCAGGCCGGTGTCCATTTGAACATTACCGCCGATCAGGTTAGCCAGTGTATCGAGCAGGTGGGTGTCGGGTTTATGTTTGCGCCGTTACATCATAGTGCAATGAAACATACCATTGCGGCACGCAAAGAAATGGGAGTGCGCACCATCTTTAATGTGCTCGGCCCGTTAACCAATCCGGCTGGTGTACAAAACCAGTTGCTGGGTGTGTTTTCGCCTGACCTGGTTGAGCCATTAGCCAATGTCCTGAAAAATCTTGGCAGTCATCATGTGATGGTGGTGCATTCCGAGGATGGCATGGATGAGATCAGCATTGGTTCGGTGACCAAAGTCGCGGAATTAAAAGACGGTGTGATAAAAAACTACACGATTAGCCCAAAGGATTTTGACATGCGCAAGGCCGATATCAAACAATTGGCTGTTGATGGTGCCGAACAGTCACTTGGCATGATCAGCCTGATCTTCGACGGCCATACCGGCCCCGCGCGTGATATCGTTTTATTAAATGCCGGTGCGGCGATATACGTTGCTGGCCTGGCCAACTCGCATGCTGATGGGGTT
>QILH01000141.1 GCA_003233255.1 Gammaproteobacteria bacterium
CCGAGGTGATCTGAATGCTGTCCTGATCATTGATAACCGTCACTGCGGTCGCAATTTCATCACGACTTTTTAGTTTGGCAGCCGAGATATTAATAATCTTAATCCCTTTGCCTTTTGGCATAACCGGAATCTCATCAATATGATGGATCAACATATTTCCGGCACTGGTGATCATCACGATCCAGTAATCTTCCATATTAGGCACGATAACTGGCGGTAATACCGACGCCCCGGCTGCAACCTTCATCATCGCCTTACCTTTTTTGTTGCGGGTTATCATGTCTTCGATGGTGGTAACAAATCCATATCCCGTGTCAGATGCCAATAACACCAAAGTCTCGGGAGATCCGGTTACGACGCCACAAAATCGGGAACCCGGCGGCGGATTTAAATGATTTGCAATTGGATCGCCGAGGCCACGTGCCGATGGCAGGGTATGACTCAGTACCGCATAGGTTCGACCAGTGGAATCAATAAAAATAGCCAGCTGATTGGACGTGGTCAGCGCTGAATCTAAATACTGATCGCCGGATTTGTAATTCATAGTCAGGGGATCAACTTCATGGCCCTTGGCCGAACGCACAAAACCATTTGCAGATAACACGATGGTCACCGGCTCAGAGCTAATTAAATCGGTCTCATCCATCGCCTGCGCAGCATCACGAGACACTATTGGCGAACGACGTTTATCACCAAACTCTTCGATATCGGCCTTTAATTCATCGCGCATCAGGTTTTTTAGTTTGGCTTTGGATCCCAGCAGGCCTTCAAGTTCTTTTCGTTCTTTACGTAAGTCTTTTTGTTCAGTCTTGATTTTCATTTCTTCAAGTCGAGCAAGTTGGCGTAAGCGGGTATCAAGTATGTAGTCGGCCTGAATCTCGCTCAGTTTAAAGGCCTTCATTAACGCCTGTTTAGGATGATCTTCCTTGCGGATAAGCTTGATGACCTTATCCAGATTCAAAAAGGCAATCAGTAAACCGTCTAATAAATGTAAGCGTTCTTTAACCTTGGTAAGACGATAGTCTAATCGGCGAGTCACCGTCGTTAAACGATACTCAATCCACTCGACCAGCATCTCACGCAGGTTTTTAACCGCAGGACGACCGTCGAGCCCAATCACATTCATATTTACTCGATAGGTACGTTCCAGATCGGTGGTGGCAAACAGATGCGTCATTAATTCATCGACGTCGATTTGATTAGATTTCGGTATGATAATCAGCCGGGTCGGATGTTCATGATCCGACTCATCGCGCAAATCAACCACCATCGGTAATTTTTTCGCGGTCATCTGTGCCGCTAATTGTTCCAAAATTTTTGCAGGCGAAGTCTGGTGTGGCAAGGCGGTGATAATGATATCGCCTTTTTCCTTCTCATAGATGGCCCGCATGCGTATTGAACCCGTGCCCTTGTTATACATCGCCTTGATTTCTTTGCGCGGCGTGATGATCTCAGCATCAGTGGGGTAATCCGGGCCTTTAACAAACTTCATCAAATCGGACAGCGTGGCCTTGGGAGATTTTAATAAATGAATACAGGCGTTCCCCACTTCACGCAAATTATGCGGAGGGATGTCGGTCGCCATACCGACGGCAATACCGGTGGTACCGTTTAATAATATATTCGGCACCCGTGCCGGTAATGTTTTGGGTTCTTCCAGGCTACCGTCAAAATTGGGCAACCAGTCCACCGTACCCTGCCCTAACTCACTTAATAACAGGTTCGCATAAGCTGACAAACGCGATTCGGTGTAACGCATCGCCGCAAATGATTTGGGATCATCGGGTGAACCCCAGTTACCCTGACCTTCAAGCAGGGTATACCGATAGGAAAACGGTTGCGCCATCAACACCATCGCTTCATAACAGGCGCTGTCACCGTGCGGATGAAATTTACCTAACACATCGCCGACGGTACGCGCTGATTTTTTAAACTTGGTACCCGCGCGCAGACCCAGTTCAGACATCGCATAGACAATACGACGTTGCACCGGTTTAAGACCATCACCAATATTCGGCAGGGCTCGATCCAGAATGACATACATCGAATAATCAAGGTACGCCTGCTCGGCGAAGGTTTTTAGTGGCAGGTGTTCAACGTTGTCGTCAATTATGTTTTTTTTACTCATAGTCCGTCTGTATCATCTTTCCAAATTTTTAAACATTGGCCAGGTCACCGCTTTTCTCCAGCCAGGCCTTGCGATCGGCGGCACGCTTTTTAGCCAGTAACATGTCCATCAGTGAATGCGTTCCATCACCAGGCGCGATCGACAGGCGGGCAAGCCGTCGCGTATCAGGATCCATGGTGGTTTCACGCAACTGCAAGGGATTCATTTCGCCCAGGCCTTTAAATCGTGTCACCGAAATCTTGCCGCGTTTTTTCTCTGCAGCAATACGATCCAGAATGCCCTGCTTTTCCGCCTCATCATGGGCATAAAACATTTCTTTACCGACATCAACCCGGAACAAAGGCGGCATCGCAACATAGATATGACCCTCTGACACCAGTTCGCTGTAATGTCGCAGGAACAAGGCCGTTAACAAGGTAGCAATATGTGCGCCATCCGAATCGGCATCGGCCAGTATAATAACTTTGCCATAACGCAAGCGGGTAATATTGTTGACCCCGGGATCTACGCCGATGGCGACAGATATATCATGTACTTCTTTGGAACCCAGCACTTCAGCCGAATCAACCTCCCAGGTATTTAAGATCTTGCCTCGCAACGGCATGATCGCCTGAAATTCACGATCCCGGCCCTGTTTGGCCGAACCACCAGCGGAATCGCCTTCCACCAGAAATAACTCGGTACGATCCAGATCCTGTGATGAACAATCGGATAACTTTCCGGGTAACGCCGGCCCCTGGGTAATTTTTTTGCGTACCACTTTTTTACCGGCACGAATGCGACTTTGCGCACTGCTGATGGCGAGCTCGGCAATCTGCTCACCTAACTCGACATTATGATTTAACCATAACGCAAAATTATCTTTGACCACCCCGGAGACAAACATCGCACACTCACGTGAGGTCAGTTTTTCCTTGGTCTGGCCTGAAAACTGAGGATCCAGTAATTTAACCGACAAAACATAACTGACCCTTTCCCAGACATCTTCCGGCGCAATTTTCACCCCACGCGGGGTTAGATTACGAAACTCGCAAAATTCTCTTACTGCCTCGGTTAAGCCGGTACGTAAACCATTAACGTGGGTACCGCCTGCGGTTGTCGGTACCAGGTTTACATAGCTTTCGGTTATACTCTTTTCACAATCAGGCACCCAGCACAACGCCCAATTGACAGTTTCATCGTTCCCTTCAATTTCACCCACGAAGGCCTCTTGTGGAATAAACTCACAGCCATCCAATGATGAGGTCAAATAATCCGTTAAACCGTCTTCGTAAAACCATTGCGTCTCTTCACCACTGGCTTCATCCCAGAAATTTACCGTTAAGCCGGGGCATAGCACGGCCTTGGCGCGCAGAATATGTTTTAAACGACTAACTGAGAATTTAATGGAATCGAAATATTTTTTATCCGGCCAGAAACGAATGGTGGTACCGGTGTCTTTCGGTGGAACCTTGCCTATAACTTCCAGTTTGGAGGCCTTTTTACCATTGGCAAAGGCCATGTTGTATTCCTTGCCATCGCGTTTGATCCAGATTTCCAGATGTTTTGACAGCGCATTGACCACTGAGACACCGACCCCGTGCAGGCCACCAGAAAACTTATAGTTTTTATTGGAAAATTTACCGCCCGCATGCAACCGGGTCAGGATTACCTCGACGCCGGGGATCTTTTCACGTGGATGTTTGTCGGTTGGCATACCACGACCATCATCAAGCACCTCGAGCGAACCATCTTTATACAGGTTCACATCAATCTGGCTGGCATGACCGGACACCGCCTCATCGACGCTATTATCGATCACTTCCTGGGCTAAATGATTCGGGCGTTCTGTCTGGGTATACATCCCGGGGCGTTTGCGAACCGGTTCAAGACCGGTGAGGACTTCGATGTCTTCTGAGGTATAGGAACGTGATGCCATACGGTGATTCAAAACTCGCGTTTATTATTGGTTGTTGATATTTATGGCGCAATGATTGCGCGAAGAGATACTGTGATGCAAGTATTAATTGCATCACAGCTCAAAAATATTCAAAAATGTGTGAAGAAGGTAACAGTAGTCAGATTATGAGATCTTGAACTGAGCAACAATCGACTGTAAATCGACGGCCAGTTTTGCCAGCTCATCACTGGCGTTGGCCAGATCTTCGGTGGCCTGCGCGCTTTGTTCGGCGACCTGAGAGATATTGTTTACATTAACATTAATCTCTTCCGCTACTGTACCCTGCTGACTCGCCGCATGCGCAATTTGCGAGTTCATCGACGAAATGTCCGCTACGGCCGTGGTAATCGCGGCCAGCGCCTTGTCGGCATCGGCCGCCTGGGCAACACTGGCCTCAGCCTGGCTGGTACCACTTTGCATCACCGCAACGGCATCGCTGGCGCCCTTTTGCAGGCGTTCGATCATTCCCTGAATCTCCTGAGTCGAATGCGCGGTTCGACTGGCAAGACTTCGCACTTCATCGGCGACCACCGCAAAACCTCGGCCTTGCTCGCCAGCACGTGCCGCTTCGATTGCCGCATTCAAGGCCAACAGATTCGTTTGTTCGGCAATACCCTGGATCACGTCCAGCACCGTTCCAATGTCATCGCTGTCTTTTTCAAGTCCATCTATTACCCCGGACGCCTTATTGACCTCACCGGCAAGCGCTTCAATTGAACTGATTGTTTTGGAGATGGTTTGCTTGCCATTAATAGCCTCAGTATTGGCATTTTCAGCCTGACCCGCCGCATTATTTGCATTCGACGCGACTTCCTGTACGGTCGCCACCATCTCGTTCATCGCCGTGGCCACTAAATCGGTTTCATTGCGCTGGGTCTGAATACCCTCTTTGGTCGTGGTAACCACCGCCGACATTTCTTCCGCCGCGGCGGCCAGCTGGGAGGTTGAACCCGCAACCTGGCTAATAATCGATTGCACCTTTTCGATAAACTTGTTAAATCCGGTTGATAACTGCGCGATTTCGTCACGACCCGTTACTTCCAGTCGCTGGGTTAAATCACCATCCCCCTCGGCAATATCGTTTAATGCCGCAACGGCTGAGTTCAGTGGTTTGGTGATCATCGCGGCCATCCCCCAACTGATGGCAATGCCAAATATTATCGATATCACCAGTAAGATTAAGACCGCATTTTGGGTATTGCTGACGTTTTCCAGTAATTCATCACTGATCGTTTCAGTTAATAATGTTTGAGATTCAACGAGCTGATCTAATTCACTCTTGATCCGGGTCACTAATGGTCCTATTTCAGTGCGGACTAAATAGGCGTCGGTACGCCACTTCTCACCACCATGCAAATCAATAAGACCTTGTTGTAATTTAAAATACTCAACTTGAAGTTCTAATATGGCATCAACCCCCTCTTGTTGTTCAAAGGTTAATATCTCCGATTCATCCACTGATAATTTTTTCAGTGTTGCTATAAATCCACCCCGAAAGAGGTCAATATTTTGTAAATTGGCTTTAGCGCGAAAAGCGATAAAAGCCCGATTATTAATTAATATATTCATCCACTTCTGACGAAGTTCTGAAATAGTATACAAAAGCTGTTTACGTTCAGGACCAGCCTCAGACTCGGCTTCTTCAGAAGTCAGCATTTGAGTAAGATATTGCTGTATATCAGACGCAATCGGTTCCATTTTAGAAGCAGAAAAATCAATACCAGGCTGATTTTTCACGGGATTGTCAACCAACTCAATCATTTTATTTTGATACGCTTTATATTGATTCACCATCGACTCAATATTATTGACTAACGCTAAGGTAGATTCGTCATTGATAACCGCAGGCATTTCTTTAATCTCTGTAATGCGGGTAGTTAGATTTTCTAACGCCTCTATGTAATTATTTTTGTGCGTCAATTCGCTGCTAGTCAGATAAAAACCCAATGACGAATTTGCTCTACCCAGCGCATTGGCCAGGCGTAATGAAGCAATCTTCACCGGTTGGCGAACGTTAACCACATCACTGACATCACTCCGAGTCTTACTCAGGCTCAGAAAAGCAGTCACCGCGACCACCGTAATCATGGCGATCAGAAGCCCGGCCGAAACCAGTATCTTGGTACGAATACTAAGATACGCTAATAAAGATATTATTTTAGACGCAATATTCATGTCACCCTGTACTGCATTGATATGGCAATCAATAAACATCCGTTTACGTTAGGCCAAATTAATGATTATTTACCGATACGAAAATTATCGGCGCAAATGACATGAACTTAAATATTGTGTGTAATAGATTTAAATCAGGGAAATAGAATAAAAAAACGCCCATTTTAGCGAAAATGGGCGTTCAATTTATCAATTAAAACAGGATGATAGGCTAGCCAAGCTCAACGCCCAGTCGGTGAGCCACTTCTTCATAGGCTTCAACCACACCACCCAGCCCCTGCCGGAAGCGATCCTTATCCAGCTTTTTACGCGTATCTATGTCCCAAAGTCGACAACCGTCCGGGGTAAACTCATCGCCAAGATACAGCTCACCCTTGAAACGGCCAAACTCAAGTTTATAATCCACTAATAACATTCCGGCATCGAGAAATAATTGCTTTAAAATCGTATTGACCTCAAAGGTCAATGCCTTCATTTTTTCAATTTCATCCTGGGTGGCCCAGTTAAACGAAATAATATGATAATCATTGATCATCGGATCATGCAGTTCATCGTTTTTTAAGAAGAATTCAAAAGTAGCTGGATTTAACTCAAGGCCATCTTCAACGCCCAGGCGTTTAACCAGGCTACCGGTGGCAATGTTACGCACCACGCATTCAATGGGAAGCATGTCCAGACATTTTACCAACGACTCCTGATCATTGATGATTTTTTCATGATGCGTTGGCACGCCGGCCGCCGCTAACTTGTCCATAATGAAGGCCGTAAAATGATTATTAATCATGCCTTTACGATCAAACTGTTCTATTTTTTCACCATCAAAGGCGGAGGTATCATTACGAAATAACATGATCAGTTTATCCTGATCATCCGTGGAATAAATCGTTTTGGCCTTGCCCGTAAATAGTTCTTTTACTTTATTCATCGTAGTCCTCTTAATCGACTAGTTTATGCTCATCCAGTCTAAACCTTCCGCTTGATGCGCAACGTGTATATCATCAGAATCCCATTCAACGGCTTCGGCCAGGGCTTGTCTGGCCAAAATGGGATCATTGTTTTTATCGCTTATGTGCAATACTACTATCTTCTCTAACTTCGTTGTATCCATCTTGACCAATAAATCAGCCGCCTGATGATTATTCAAATGTCCATAATCACTGGCCACTCGTTCCTTTAAATAAGGCGGGTATTCACCATCAAACAGCATGTCAATGTCATGATTACATTCTAATAAAATGGCATCGATCCCAGACAACGTTTGAACGATATGCGGCGTTATCATTCCCGTATCGGTCAATAAACCTAACTTTTGCCGACCGTTCGAAAATAAAAACTGGCAGGGTTCAGCTGCATCATGCGGTACGGAATATGGTAAAACCTCTATATCACCTATTTGTACTGCCTCACCGATTATTAGTACAAAACCATTCGGAATCAAGCCCATTTCTGCCGAGCGTTCGGTACCATGCGTCATCCATACCGGCGTCTTATGTCGTCGTGCAAATGCACCCACCCCACGAATGTGATCGCCATGCTCATGGGTAACAAATATTGCATCGATCTGCTCTGCCTGCAATCCTATTCGGGCAAGACGTTGTTCGGTTTCCTTCAGCGAAAATCCGCAATCGACTAAAATTGTTGTCGATTGATAACGAATAATCGTTGCATTACCTCGGCTGCCACTCCCTAATGAAGCAAATTGCAAACAGCGTCTCCTTATTGTTTAGAGAATACTTTTTTGTAAATCCTCAAATACTTTCTTTTCTACGCGAGAGAAATCATCCGTCACCTCGCCATTGGATTTTAATTTAACACGGGTTGATTCGCCATTATCCTCTAGAATAATTAAATATTTTAGGTGCTTCGGTGCTTCGACCCCTTTGGTAAAAATCGCTCCAAACAAACCGCCATCATCAGGTATGACAAAGGTTTCAGGCAAACTTACGTAAAATACCCCAGCTGAACGGTTTTTATCTTCGACCAGATAACCCAGACGGTCCAGTGCAATGCCCACATGACGCCAGCCACGGGCAAAAGGCTCATTAATTATAAAGGTCAGTTTGTCATCAACTACGTTGACTTCAGCGACCTTTTTACTCTTGGCCGAAGCAATGTTTTCCTTAGCCAGAACTTCGTTTAAGCCTCGGAAAGCCATGAAGCGCATAAGTAACTCGACTTCCAGGTCTGGATCAGACTCTCGCGGAACCCATTTAGTAGTGACTATCGATATATTGTCATCTTCACCTTCGATTATCTCGCGCATACCTTGATGGTTAATAAATACGCGCGATACTTTTTTCTCCGCATCCCACTCCAGTCGGATTCGATATTTATCCATTAATTCACTAGAAGCAAAAATGCTATTGAATAATGAAGACAGAAATCCTGTTGGTGCCTCGTTTCCGTTCTCACGCCAATTCGTTTCTAAATAACCAATCTGGGGGGTTTCCAGTTTAAACTCAAAACCCAGACGCAGAAAAAACTGGCGCAAATCATTCCAGACCTCGTGACCGGGGGCCGAGACCTCTAACCAGAATAAACTACCATTGCGCACAAAATTCATACCATGATACTCACGTTCAAGGCGCGACGACGGTTTGCCTTTTATGCTTTCCTCATAACCTGAATAAGTTTTGATGTTTTGTGATAATTCGGGCAACTTTTCGGCACCCACATCAGGACGGTCTAAGCCAGGAGGAACGTCCAGATCACCCAATTCCTTAGACGCCTCGTAAACGCCTTTGTAATCACGTGTGGTTGAAGTGCATGCAGTTAAAGTGAATACCAATAAAATAAAAACTAAACGAAACGTCATAAATACTCTCTAAAAAACTTAAGCTGCAACGTGTGCTTGTTTAAGCGCCGCGCGAACTGTGTCATGGTAGGGGGTTGACAGGATGGTTAACGGTAAGCGTATTCCATTACCAATCAGTCCCATATCAAATAGTGCCCATTTAACCGGAATAGGATTGGCCTCAACAAATAAATCGGTATGCAGTGCCATTAAACTCTCATTAATTTTGTTAGCTTTCGCCTTATCACCGGCAAGCGCGGCCACACACATATCATGCATTGCCTGTGGCGCAACATTCGTGGTGACCGAGATAACCCCATGGGCGCCTGCCAGTATTAATTCCATTGCCGTAGCATCATCGCCACTGTAGATGGCAAAACCATCCGGCGCGCCTGCCAGGATATCCCGGCAACGTGATATATCACCTGTAGCCTCTTTGATGCCAATGATATTTTCAATTTTCGCCAGCCGAATCGCCGTATCCGGGCTCATATCGACCGCAGTACGACCCGGTACATTATATAGTATCTGTGGAATATCCACAGCCTCAGAAATGGCTTTGTGGTGTAAATACAGACCTTGCTGGGTCGGTTTATTGTAATAGGGGGTCACCAGCAGACAGGCGTCTGCGCCCGCCTCTTTGGCGCAACGGGTCAAATCGATGGCTTCCAGGGTCGAATTAGAGCCGGTACCTGCAATCACCGGGATGCGGCCATTGACCACTTTTACCGTGCGCCGAATGACATAGCAATGCTCTTCTTCGTCGAGCGTTGCCGATTCACCGGTGGTACCCACGGCCACAATCGCATCCGTCCCATTTTCAATATGAAACTCGATCAATGACTCTAGCGCCTTCTCATCGATGGCCCCATCGTCGGTCATTGGCGTGACCAACGCGACCATACTGCCACGAAACATATCTTCCCCTATTTACTATATGGTTATTAACCGGATAAAAACGTCATGGTATCGACCTGCTGGGTCGAAAACAAGCGCTTTACCCCGTAAGCAGATCCCCGCCAGATGTACTCCCGGTCAGGGCTCACGACCGAACCAATCATTTTCCTCAACAAGCAAAATAGCCGTCTAACCATGGACTCAAGAGG
>QILH01000255.1 GCA_003233255.1 Gammaproteobacteria bacterium
GGTACACAATCACCGAATACCAGCCAGAAAACACTTTTATATCGAATTTTAGAATCAACAGACACGCCTGCAAAGCAATGATCATCGCCATAGGCTGGGTAACAACAACACCTTGCGCACCCTCGAATGATTTTTTGTGTAAAAACAGGATCGCCAGCTCTTTCAAGGTTTTCTTTTCCTGGTCATCCAAACCAGTTAATAAAGGTAATGAATTAAAGGCGGCAAGCCATTGCTGATTATTTATCGCGGAACGCTTGATTATTCGACGTTCTAGCCAGTGGTTGATACGTGTAAACATGCCTCAGTATACCAAGCATCTCTGGAGAACTGCCAGCCTGAACGAAACCCACTGAATTAACCTGTATGACCATTAGATGGGTAAAATCACTCACCAATGATCGATAGTCATACCGACATAAGCGCTGTTTCGAAGGTTATTATATTTTTTGGAGCTTCTGAATTATGGTGCTAATGTGCATTCCCCAATGCGACGACCGGTAAACTTGTATCCCAGCGTGTTCGGACGACCCGCAATTTTACCAAGGTCGGTTTTCGAGCTGCCACTTATCTTAAACGAACTAAAACGTATTTTACCTTCGTTAATAATGGAACCGTGCTCAGTAAAACAGTTGACTTTATAATAGACCGTGCGATGACGAACATGTTGTTTGATGACGTCACATTGGCGTGCTTTTAAAAAGCTGGTTGGAATCGGATCGTCATCTGAAAAACATTCACGGTATTTTTGCTCAGGCACACCCACGGGCATGCCACTAACATATTGCTTAACCGTTATTTCCCATTCACCTGCGGTTACTTCAAGCGCCGACACATAAGAATTGAGGCCGAAAAATACGACCAGTAAAAAAACATATCGAATCATCATATTATTCCCAATGCTTAAACCATTTGATTGGCCGAACACCTACAGAATAGTCTGACTCTGTACGGCTGACAACCGTTATGAAATATTTTCCTGGCTAATGTCGATAACCCGGTTACGACCCTGTTTTTTCGCCGCGTACATAGCCTGATCAGCATGTTGTAAAACATCCTTTATCGCTTCGTTTACAGACAATGCCTGACAATATAAGCCTAACGATGCGGTAATCTGGATGGTTTTGCCTTCCCAGACAACCGCACTGTTTTCGATTGCGGAGTGTATTTCCTCTGCGCGTTGTCGACCTATTTCATGAGGACAACGCATATACGCAACAAATTCATCGCCGCCATAACGTGCAACCAGATCACCTGAACGCATCTCTCTTTCCAGTATACGGGCAACCTGGTTTAACACCGCATCCCCTGCCGCATGTCCATAGGTATCGTTTATTTGCTTAAAGTGATCGATGTCAATCAATATGACACAGAAATGAGCAATATCACCGCTACGACGCGAAAGCGCCTGTTGCAAACAGTCTTCAAAATAGCGCCGATTTGCAATATCGGTTAAATAATCACTTTGCGCAGCGATTTCAAGACGTTCATTGGCCTCACGAAGTTTTGAGGTTGCTTCATCAACGCGCTGTGTCAACGAATCATTTAAACCACGGATCTCATTGCGGGATACCTGTAATGACGAGATCAAGGCCCGTAACACGGTCGCAAGTTGATTGATTTCCTTTGGTGAATCTTCTCTGATTGGTGGTAAATTACCGTCTAAGTCCTCACGCATTAACTCACGTCCGGCTTTGGCTAATTTATTTAATGGGCCGGTTACCCAATGAGAAAAAACCAGGGCAAGTACAATTGCAATGACAAGTCCCGTAATGCCCCAGATAATATGCTGGCGCATTAATGTATTCACCTGCTCGGCCACTTCCGATTCGGGCTGCGGCACCATAATTCCCCAGCCTATACCCGGTACGGATGCATAGCCTGCCACCATGTTGCCTTTCATAAACGGTGAATAAAACGAAGTCACCCCGGTTTCACCGGCCATCATTTTTTGCACAATGGGCCAACTGGTTAAATCTTTTATCTCGGCCATCCAGCTTTTGTTCGGGTGCGCTAATACATGGCCCATATTGTCAACGATAGCCGAATGACCCTTCTTACCGAATTTTACCTGCTTGCGAATCTTTTCGATGTAATCGATGCGTAGCTCACCGAGTAACACTCCAATGATGTTACCTTTATTATTGCGCACCGCATGTCCCATGAAAAGAGTCGGTTGCCCGGTTACAGGATGAGGTTTAACTCGTGAAAGCGCCCATTCACCTGTCCCTCTGACTCGCAGATAGCATTTTTCATTTGCCATAACATCGTTAAACGCTTTGGTATATTGCGCGCCGATACTGGCAGAGGAGAGGATCTTGCCCTTCATATCCAGCAATATAAGCGAGCGGAATCCTCGCATGCTGGTTAGCGTTTTATCGATGAGCGGTTGAATTTTTCGATCGCGCAGACCCAGCATATTGATAGTTTCCGCCATGATGGCCAGCATACCTTTATGATCGTTAACATAGGTCGATAGCGGCATCGCCAGATTCTGCGCAATCAGCTGGTGTTTTTCCTCGATCTCGCGCCAGCCATTCTCCCAGGCCGAATTATAGAGATGAAAACTAAGTACCAGGATAGGCAGCAATGTCACTAATACCGTCACGAGCAGCATAATCCGCGAAACGGACGATGCACGTAAACGGTTAATCAATGTCATTATTTGGAACCTCTTAATCGGTCAATATGTGAACAATATCACATAATGTAACATTTTTTATGTGTGTATTCCAATCACCCATACGGCGTCGAAACACGGCCCATCTTTCCTATAGTATTGATTTAACAGCTAAATTAATTCAGCAAGTGAATTTTCTGAGATGCAGATCACATTTATACGCGCGATTGTGAACCCTCATTACCATTTCAGGTTTACTCATTCAAAAACATGTAACTCCCAAGGCCGATCAAAAGTAGGCCAAATAACCGCTTCAGTAATGAGGCGGGAAGACGATGAGCCAGCTGCGCGCCGAGTGGAGCGAGTAAAACGCTGGTAATGCTAATACCCAAAAAAGCAGGGAAATAAAAATAACCGAAACTGCCCTTGATGGTCGTCTCAACATTCTGCCCAACGATAATAAAGCCGATGGCCCCGGCCAGCGCAATGGGCAAACCACAGGCACTGGAGGTGGCCACCGCCTGGCGCATTTTAACATTACACCAGACTAAAAAAGGCACGCTCAGGGTGCCCCCTCCGATTCCTACTATCGATGAAAACATACCGATTAGCTTGCCCACAAAAAATAAACCCAGCCCACCCGGTAAACCGCGCGACGCTTTGTTTTTTACATTCATCAATAATTGCACGCCGACAAACCATTCAAAAAAGGCAAAGAAGCGACGTAAGATATTGGCCGACATCAAATCGGCGATCAGTGCTCCCAACAGTGCGCCGAGGATAATTCCGGGCGTTAACTTGCGCACAATTTCCCAGCGCACGGCTGCATGCCGATGGTGGGCATACACAGAAGAAATCGACGTCACGACAATGGTCGCTAATGAGGTGCCGATAGCGAGGTGCACCAGCACAGCAGGATCAAAACCCTGCGCAGTAAATAAAAAAACCAGCAGCGGGACGATCACCAGTCCCCCACCCACGCCGAACAGGCCTGCTAGTAACCCAGCGACCGCTCCGACCAGTAAATATATTAGTAGAAATTCAACATTCATTACAAATGAACAACAACGACCTTACTCGTAACGCAGGGCTTCAACAGGGTGCAGGCGCGAAGCACGTCGAGCCGGTAAGAATCCTGATGCGATACCCACAATAATAGACACCACCAGGGCGATAATGATAACCAATGGGGTTGGCGTTAACGGGAAACCGGTTACCATCGCCAGAATGATGCTTGAGCCTGCCCCTAAAATTAAACCAATGATCCCACCTAATGTGCTAATTACGATGGCCTCTAATAAAAACTGCATAAGAATATCGGCCTGACTTGCGCCAATCGCTTTACGCAATCCAATTTCTCGCGTTCGTTCCAGTACGGAGGTACTCATGATGTTCATGATGCCCAGACCACCAACCAGTAATGATATGGATGCAGCAATAACACCGATCATCGCCACCCCCGACAGGATCCGATCCGCAGTGCCAATATAGGTCGCCATGGTATCCGTTTTGTATTTGTAGTTTTTTCCATTGCGTCGTTCCAGGAAGGCTTTGACCTGTATGGACAATAAGTCGGCCTCTTCCAGTGAGCGTGCCTTTAGCTGGAAAAAATTTATCGCCTTCGATCCGTTCATTTGCTGATACAGGGTAAATGGAATTAATATCCTGTTATTGGCATCCTGTCCGCCCGACGAACCAATACTGGCCAAAAAGTCCCGACTTTTTTCTTCTAATACGCCCACCACGGTAAAACGTCGGATACCAATACGAATATCCTTACCGATCGGGTTGCTGCCTTTGCCAAATAAATCTTCAACCACCGTCGGCCCAATCACGGCGGAGGCTCGACGGCGTTTTATGTCGAGCGGACGAAAATTTCGTCCATAAATAATATGATCATTATTAATATCTAGATAATCACTGTTCACGCCCGAGATACGTGCATTGCTATAGCGATTCCCCGTTTGAATGATACTGCGCTCGCGACTAAAAACCATTGGGGTGAGCTTATCCATCGCACTGCAGCAGGTTTCCTTCATCGCATAATAATCGTAATTATCCAGGCCGGTGCCTTTACGAACGCGACGATTAGGATCTTTATCATTACGATCACGGTAGACCCAGACCGAGTTTAAACCGAAGGTTTCTAATTCTGAAAAAACTAAATAGCTGCCGCCTTTACTGACCGCCCCCACCGCCATCACCGCGGCGATACCAACCGCGATTCCTAAGACACTCAATACACTGCGCAGGCGATTATCACGTAATGCATAAAATGCCTGTAATAGTCGATCGAAATAAAACTGTAACCAGTCCATTAGGCCGTATCCTGATCGATTTTTCCGTCCAGTAAATGCACCTGACGCTGTGCGCAGGCGGCGATATCGTTTTCATGCGTTACCATGACAATGGTTACACCATCTGCATTTAATCTCCCGAAGAGTTGCATGATCTCTTTACCGTTTTTAGAATCAAGACTGCCGGTGGGTTCATCGACTACCAGTAGATCGGGATTATTGACTAGCGCTCGAGCAATCGCCACACGCTGCTGTTGTCCGCCAGAGAGTTGAGTTGGTACATGCGTAGCACGATCACTTAAGCCAACCCGTTCTAATACTGTTGTGGTACGTGAATATCGATCGGCCTTATTCACATTGGCGTAAATCATTGGTAATTCTATATTCCGGCGCGCACTGATGCGTGGAATTAAATTAAATAACTGAAACACAAAACCAATATGTTGCGAGCGAATACGCGCCATACTTTTATCATCCAGCGTATTGATTTTTTCACCGGCCAGTGAATACTCACCCACATCAATCGAATCCAGACAACCGATAATATTAAGCAGCGTTGTTTTACCGGAACCGGATGGCCCCATAATCGCAACAAACTCACCATTGTCTATTGACAGGTCGATGCCGTTAAGCACCGGAACCGTTACATCCCCCATATAATAGGACTTATGTATGTTGTGCAGGCTTATCATTCGATTACCTGTACCGTCTGATTTTCTTTAATCGGTTTACCTTCGGTAAGAACAACCTGATCACCTTCCACCAGGCCTTCAATAATTTCTATGTAACGATCATCTTCCAGACCGGTTTTAATCGTTTTTAATTTCACAACATCATTTTCTAGAATAAATACACTGTAGTTATTTACGTCCCCCTGTATGGCCGCATAAGGCAAGCGCCGTACATCGGGTTTATAATTTAAAACGATATGGGCATCGACCTGTTGTCCCAACAGTAATTTTGGTGCCTGCGGACTTAAACTTATTCGAACTGAAAATGTATTCACCGCATCACTGCTTTCGTCCTGAATAATACTGGGCGCTATCCAGTGAATTTTTTCCTGCCAAACCAGACCAGGATAGGCATCACAGGTTAGGTCAACGACCTGACCTATTTTTATTGCACCACTGTCGCCAGCATCGACTTTAACTTCGATCTCCCGCCCTTCAATACCGACCAGCGTAAATAATTTTGTACCGGCCTCCAGCCATTGCCCTTTTTCGGTTGTTTTCTCGGTTATAACGCCAGCAAAAGGCGCACGCACCTGTATTTTCTCGCGTTGAATCCTGGCCACGTTCAAATCGGCCTTAGCCACTTGACGGCGCGTGATAGCCGCTTTTAACATCGCTTCAGCGTCATCAATAATTTGCTGGCTGGAACCGCCTGACAATTTTACATTTTTTAACCGACCGTATTTTTCTCTCGATTCAATAACAGCCTGTTCCTCACGGGCCAATACCGCCGCTGTTTTTGCCAGTTTCGCATCGGCTTCGCGTCCATCAAAAAACGCCAGCACCTGATCGGCTTTCACCGTATCGCCCTTCTGTACTAGCATACCGTCGATCTGACCATTGACCAATGCCGTCATGGTCACCGTCTTGTCATTTATTACGCGACCGGTGACGCGAATAGCACTTTTTATTTCGCCACGTTCAACCGCAACTAACTTAACCTGACGCAGATCGCCCCCGGAAGCCAAAAAGTAAATGCCTGCCACAACAACAAAAACGACACTAACAATAATTAATAATCTACGTCCCACATCCTACCCCTGATACTAAAAAAAATTATTCCGCTTTTCCTATTCTACTAAACCCCACACGAATAAAGATAGACACATAATCCTGCGATTAGTGCCTTCAATATTACTATATTGGGAGTATCGAGCCGAAGAAGACCCGGACTCAAGACGTTAAGATGAAAAAACCTATTTTATCCAGATGGTTTTTGCGTTCATAAATTCATGTATGCCATGCGAAGAAAGCTCACGCCCATAACCCGAGCGTTTTATACCACCAAACGGCAATCTAGGATCGCTTTTTACAAACCCATTCACAAAAGTGCAACCCGATTCAACCTGACGAGCAACTCTTTCACCTCGTTTTGAATCCCGCGTCCACACACTGCCACCTAAACCGTACACAGATTCATTGGCAATCCGTAAGGCATCGGCTTCGTCTCGTGCCCGAATGACAATGGCAACCGGGCCAAATAATTCTTCACTGTAGGCCCGCACTCCGGGTTCGACTCTATCTAATATAGAAGGCTTATAAAATGCCCCTGGGCCTTCGATCGGCTCACATCCGGTCACCACGGTTGCGCCAGCGGCTATCGAATCGGTTACCTGAACATGCAGCTCATCGCGTAAATCCGTTCGCGCCATCGGCCCCATACGAGTCTCCGCCAGCAATGGATCGCCGGTCTTTAATGCCTCAACCCCAGCTTTAAAACGCGCAACAAAATCTTCAGCAATCGCATCAACCACAATAAATCGTTTTGCGGCAATGCAACTTTGACCGCTATTGAGATAACGTGAGGCCACCGCACCTTTGACCGCCGCATCCAGATCAGCGTCTTCTAATACGATGAATGCATCTGATCCCCCCAGTTCCAGCACTGATTTTTTCAATGCCTTACCGGCGGTACTTGCCACCTGCATACCGGCTGGTTCTGAACCGGTGAGGGTAACGGCATGCACGCGCGGATCTTCGATTACTTTTGAAACCTGAGAGGCGCGGATCATCATTGAGGTAAATACGCCTTTTGGGAAACCTGCCTGGGTAAACACCTCTTCAATCGCCAATGCCGATTCCGGAACATTTGAAGCATGCTTTAGTAAACCGGTATTACCGGCCATCAACGCCGGTGCGGCAAATCGAAACACTTGCCAAAATGGGTAATTCCAGGGCATGACGGCCAACACGGTGCCCATCGGTAAGTAGGCCACATAACTCAGTGAAGCATCGGAATCGATATGTTTGTCCTGTAAAAATGTGGCTGCGTTGTCGGCATAATACTCACAGACGCTTGCGCATTTTTCGATTTCGCCTCGGGAATCACCAATGAGTTTACCCATTTCCTGGGTCACGATCGGGGCGTACTTTTCAACATTGTCGCGCAACACTTGCGCAGCCTTGCGCATTAATGCGGCCCGATCATCAAATGAACGAGCCCGCCATTCAGGTGCGGCCTGTGCAGACTGCGCTAAAGCGGATTCAATTTCTTGCTCACCCCAGGCGGGGATTTCTTTCAGGGTTTCACCCGTTGCCGGGTTGATGACGGTGAAACTCATGTACTCTCCTTAAGGTCTTTAGCTGCGACTCGAAAATCGGAAAAATCTCAGTGATTTTAAGAGTATAGCTGCATCACAGAAGAATGCAGGAAATTGTGCAAGCGGTAACAATGCGTATCGTTTTCAGGATTCGACCGGATTAGTCCATGATGGAAAACACTGGACTAATTTTATTCACTTTTGCCTTCGTAATCCGATACCAACCTTAAAGTGAGTTCCTTCTTTTCAGCGCAATCAATTGGCGCACGAGGAAGGGTTGTTTGTGGGGTATCCGCATCCACCAACCGCTCAGTATTGAAGCTGGCACGTTCTATATAATTATTGATGTAATCAATATTTTCCCAGATGTAATCAGGCTCGATATAAGCAAGGTAAGACATGGCCTCTTTCAGATAATATCCATAGTGCAATCTAACCAGTTTACTGTAGCCGATCTTCGGCAGGCTATGACCGTAAGCGCGCAGATACCATTGCACCAGCCCCATCATGAAACCAAAGCCCTTCTCCAGCATCTCGGATGAATAAAATCCTTTGCCAATATTTTCGCGCAATACACTTAGAACGAAGGAATCCAGTATAACCAGATCGTTGCCGTCAAAATGCTCGTCCTCATTAAAATCAGCCTCATCAAAAGCTTCCAGCTCAGACTTTATGGTTTTTTCAACGGCATCAATCAGTGCCGGTATAATATCTTTATCTATCCACATCGTGTTTTCTCACGGTTCACCATTCGATGTAGGTAAACGTACTAGTCTATATATTGGGTTACTAAATAATGCAGGTTATTTTTGCCCCTGCAATTTAGTAACAACGTCCCCTGGCAAGCTCGCTTTAAATAATTACATTGCCCGATTTCATCATATTTCATCACGGTCTGAGCATTTGTACATGTTGTAATCCGTATATTACAAACAATTCTAAACGGGATAATAACAATGGCTATGGACACGATTCAAAACGGACTACGTAACTCTATATTTATACGAGTACTCTTTATTGGCTTTGTCATTTTGCTTTTGCAAATACCGATTGCCATGATTGATTCACAAATATCTGAACGAAACTCGACCCGTAATCATGCTGTATACGACATCACCAACAAATGGGGCAATGAACAACAGATCATTGGCCCAAGGCTGGTCGTGCCTTTTTATGAGCTTCATCATTGGACAAACAAACACGGCAAAAAGGAGACCAGTAAAAAACTCCGCCATGCCGTGTTCCTGCCCGAAACGCTCGACATTAACGCAAAGATTAAAAATGAAGTTCGATATCGAGGAATATTTGAAGTCCCGGTATATCAGTCAACCATCAATATGACCGGACATTTTTCAAAACCAGACTTCAGCCGTTGGGATATAACGCCGGATAAAATCCAATGGGAGCGTGCGCAATTATTGGTTAACGTTTCCGACTCGCGTGCAATTCAGAAACAGGTTGTACTGCGCTGGAATAAACAAAGTCTAAATTTTGAACCTGGCCTCGGCGAAACCAATACACGCGATGCAGGATTTCATATTCCAACGATCCCTCTGGCAAACAATACCAATAGTTATAAATTTAATATCTCCATGGTGCTCAACGGCAGCCGCAGCCTGTACCTTGCGCCAATGGCAAAAAATACCGCCATTACCCTTAGTTCAGACTGGCCAGACCCCAGTTTTCAAGGCTTTAAATTACCCAACACTCGTAATATCAGCGCTCAGGGTTTTGATGCCGATTGGGCAATCTCACACATCAGCCGCAATTATCCACAACAATGGTTGCACGATGTATTCGACTATGACAAATTCAGCGCCTCGTTGGTGGGAGTCGATTTTATTAGCCCCGTCGATAATTATCGAATG
>QILH01000183.1 GCA_003233255.1 Gammaproteobacteria bacterium
ATGTTGTTTTATTAATAGAGCCAGTAATTCGCGCTCTTTAGCGGCTGAGATTTTTTTCCTGGAGTGGGGCGATAATATCGAGAGTTCACTCTCGTACAATTTTGACAGACTCAGCAGAGCTTTTGGTTGCGTCTGGGTTAGCGCGTATTTATAAGCGTCAACCAGTAGATCGAGATAGGCGCGGCCAGATTCGGATTGCAGAAAATTCATTGTTACGGTTAATTCTTCCAGGCTCAACTCGGAAAAATTGCGATCAAATGTATGCGGAATAATTTGCTGAACAAGTCCACCTATTTTTACGTTTGCGATCTTAATTTTTTGTATAAGTTCTTTTTCCTGAAGTCGAACATTCGGCGCTTTTGTATGGTTTTCCAGGGTCAAAAAGTGTTCTAGCGTTTGCTCAGTAAAGGAAACCATGGGGCTAAATAGCAAGGCTTCAAATTTCTTTTTGTAAGCCTGGCGTTCCCTGGAAATCTCAGGTGACTTAACTGGAATGGGTGACTCAGGATCACTAAACAGCGACTGCGGGATAAGTTTTAGTTTTGCTATTTTTTGTCCAAGGGGTGTTTCAATCCACTTGAGGGCATGGGCGAGCCTGGAACTGCTGCCACGCTGAATCATATAACCCTGCATGTGTGGCTTAAGTGTTGCGAAGTCCCGGTCAACAATCTCTTTTACTTTTTTTGAATTTTCTTCTGCCAGGCCATTTAAAAGATTTTGCTTACCACTGAATATACTAGCCTTTAGATTGTCGAGTAGAGAGTCTATATGCGTGGCATTCCACAATTTAATGACTACTTTTTTGTTGGCTGTTTCAGCGTGGGTATTTATAGCAAAAAGTGACAGGGTGACGAGCAGAAGAGTTCGATAGATCATCATACAATCCGGTTAAGTTATTTTTTCATTAAATGTAAGTGTAGATGAATTCAGGCTAGTTTTGTTCTAAAACGGGATATTCATCCATTTGGTTCTGATTGAGCCAATAGCCTAGATCCTGGTTCAGAAACTCGTCAACGGATAAACAGTGAGAGCCATCACAGGAAAAGCTTAAACCGACCAATCCATTGACTAAATTGAGCGATCCAGATCGTAAATAAATACGGTCATCCGCCTGGCGGATGGCCTTGAATTGGGCAAACACAAGAGGAATTTTTTCGATCGCAACTTGATTACGCGCATGATACTCGCAGGAAGGGTATTCTGAGAGCAAATCAGACGACATTATTTGTCTGATACTGTGTAAATGGTATTGGTGAGAATCATTTTCGGACCAGAGATGACAACGGTCACTATTAAAATGTATCTGACAATGAAATATTCCGTGTTCCTGCATCATGGTGCTTAATGCGTATATTAAATAATCGATATTCGTATCGGCGGCACTGCTGTCAGCACGCCCATGTTTGGTGTCAACACCGCTTACCGGGTGATGGCGCGAATTCTGGATATGCATGCGTTGCAGGGTCGAGGTGTTCATTATAGGCAGATCTTTGAGATGAAAATCTGCGGCTATAAAACCGAGTAACTGACCTCGAATGTTGATGGCTTGCACTACCGTCATACAGGGTTGCATACTGCGCTGACTTAGATAAGCGGCGGACAGAATCATACCTCGATAGGGCAGGTTCGCGCACATATAGGGGCGTTCGGATAAGTCCTGATTTTGCCAGTTATTGTCGATTCCATAGCGGGTGATATTACCGGTGTATTGCGTGCCATCCGGGTTAACGGCGTAAAGAAGCTGGCAATGTGGCAGGCGGCACAGTGAATCGGCAAGGTATTCGGTAAGTTCATTTACATCAGGCCAAAGCAAAGCGCTCTGATGCTCAATCTGGGTCATCGGTGCTTTGATTAAGCTGGACAGAAATTTCTTTTTGCTCGAGACGGTTTCTTTGAACACGTTCAATCCTGTAGGTAAAAGCAGTTTCATCGATTTTATCGGTTTGAGCCCTGTTAGCAGGAACGCTACCAATAATTACTTTTTTAGAGGGCAGCTAATCCTGCCGGGCTAAAAAGCCTGGCTACTAAAATGTAGACGACATGGGAATACAAACCTCAGATACTTGTTTATTGGAGATCAAGGTGGAAGTCAAGAGCGGAAAGCGAAATATGCGTCTTTGGTATATTAAGCACAGTAAAAAAATGGTATTTAGCTGAATTTTACTGACCCAGGCCCATATCCGAGCAGATCTGCTGTAAATCTTCGATGTCGTCCTGAGTGAGACCAAGATAATCCATCAATTCAGTTTCGATGGCCAACCATTCCAGATCGAGTGCATGGTAGCCTAATAGAATAGTGTAATCCCACCAGATGCTCAGTCAGCTTTAAAATACACAACATATTCAGCGTCGGCCCGCCATTGGAGGCATTTTCAGATAGCGTAGCGGGAATTTAATTTCGGGCCACTTCGGGTTTGTGATATTTAATTTAACGGCAAAGCCAGCACGAACTTTAAATGCCCAAAATCAATAATTAGCAGAAATTTCATGTATTTACTAATCGGTGGAAATAAAAGTGGAACATTATTTTTACTTGGCCAGAAATGTTAATTTACTCTCAGTTTAGGCTAAATATTTATTTAATCCCTGCCGATACAGGAATTGACCTTAATTTTATGAGAGATAAAGATTGGCTGTAAATCAACAGTGGCACATACCTTTTTCGCGTGATGACATAACCTTGCAGATGGGCCTTGATTCTATTAGCGCGATCCAGGCAGAGCACGATGAGTTACCCTTAATGGTGCAGTTAGCACAAAAACCGGCGTTGCAACAGCCGGGCTCAAACTTGTTTTTCCCCGGTATGAGCGTGTTTCTGCATAATTGCATTCACCTGTTGCTGGGACGAGGTCTGTTGATTATGGATGAAGCCTTTACGACAGGCTTCACCATGGGTACCAGTAAAAAGATGACCAACAGCGAACACAGCCTGTATGCTTTTTTGTCGCAATACGTCTATCCTCATGAATATAAATTTAGCCAACATGAGCTAGCCGTGCTTAAGGATGGAATTAAGTTATCGTTTATTTCGAATTGCATGCCATTAGATCAGTTCGCTTTTAATGACTGGCTACAGGAACCAATTGGCAAGATTCGGGAAGTTGTTGGTATTGAGCCTGAATACATTGAGGCCTATTACGCAGTCGAAAAACGTCATTACCCTCACTCCGTTGCATCGCAACGCTTATTGCCGGATGAAAAAAATATAATAGCTTTTTGATTACTAATTCCGGAATAAAAATAGTTTTCAAAAATTTACATTCTAATTAATTTGTCCTGTCTGAATTTTTCTATGGTTTTTTTAATATTTTTTTGACGCTTGAACTATCGTTTTGACGATGTTGATGCAAACTGCAAATATTTTTTTTATAATAAACGTATTACGACCACACTTAAATTAATTTAAGAACAGAAACAATATTTAAGTAAGGTTTATAAATTTTTTCGGTATACGCAGTCGCTTGAAATTTCACATACGTTAGGCAAACTAGGCGCGCCCATTAAGTTGGGAGTGATTAGGATATTCATAAAAAAATCCAAATGGACTTTTAAAATAAAATTAACCGAATTAATCGGAGGGTTATATGAAACTTCAAAAAACAAACAGACTTCGTCACGCCGTAACGGCTGGTCTCATCGCTGGCGCATTATCTTTAGCTGTGAGTGGCGTCAGTAATGCGAGCGATGAGAATGACAAAGTAGAAATTACGTTTATACATACGGGTGATTTTCACGGTGACTTTCGTCCTCATACCAATGGACGTGCAGGCAGCTCCGCACAATTAGAAGGGGGCATGGCTCGTGCCGCGACCCTGATTAAAGAGATCCGTGATCACGAAGATAATGTCATCCATGTCCACACCGGGGATACCATCGCCGGCTCGGCGACCGCCACCTTTACTCTGGGTGATGCTATGGTGAAAATGGTCGATCAATTAGGTATCGATGTATCGGCACCGGGTAACTGGGAATTTTCGTTTGGTGTTTATCGTTATCTGCAATTCTTTGGCGTCAATGGTGATCTTGAGCCGATTGGCGACAACAGCACGATGGCGATCAAAATTACGCCGGATGAAGAAGGGCTGGTGCCGACCTATGGCTCGCCTTTCCGTGAAGTGACTTACTATGATGAGACGACCGGTACTACCAGCACGGCGATGAGTCGCTGGGGCATGGTGGCATCAAACGTCTATCAGAATGGCACCAAAAATCTTGACCCAGGAATTGTCGGTCGAGGTGTTGGCAAACTGTTGACCCCGCCGTATCGTATTATCGAAAAAGACGGTGTCAAGATCGGTTTCCTGGGCTGCACAACAAATCGTGGCCCGCAGGTGGTGAGCTCAACGATTACCACCGGGGTAGCGTTTACCAACTGCAAAGGTGAAGTGAAGTTTCCACAAAATCGCCCCATCAAATGGGATTTAGCCGATGCCGGTACTCAGGCTGCGAACCGCGGTATGGATTCCAATCCGGATGTCCCTACGGCGCAAGGCGGTGATAAAGGTCACAATACGGTTGGTGAAATTGTAAAGTGGACTCGTCACCTGCGCGATGTCGAAGGGGTTGATCTAGTCGCGGTTATGTCAGAGGCGGGTATCGCTGAAAACATCTATGCCGCAGAAAATCTGGGTGCAGGTGATGCAGACTGGAATGGCCCGGATATGTATTTCTCGTCGGATATGCATGAAGCAACCAACCAGGCGGTTATCGTCACTGACCCGAGTGGCAAAAAAGTAATTATCGTCGAAAATAACGAAGACATCTCTCAGATTGGTGAGTTAGAGATTAAAACCGAAAAAGTAAACGGTAAGTATCGGATCAAAAAATGGAAATACAAAGCGCATGCGATTACTCCTGAGATTGATGAAGATTCGGATATGGCCGAGCTGGTTGATCAGATTGAGGAAGATATGGCGGATATGATTTCATCGGGCGATGCAGTCAATCCATATAATGGTCACGTGTTAATGCATCAACTTGATGAAGTGATTGGTTCCACTGACATGGTGATCGAACGTAATCGTTTTACCACCGAGTATAATCCGGTGGCAAAACAAATGCCGGCGGTGATTGAAGGTACCGGCCATGCGCTGATTACCGATTCATTCCGTGAATTACTGGGTGCTGAGGTGGGTGGCATTCGTGGTTTTCGTTACACCAATACCGTGCTACCAGGAGAAGATATTACCTGGCGTGCGTTATATCAATATATGCCGATTGGGCCACAGGTTGCGATTGCGGCGATTCCATCAACCGCCTCGTCTGAACCCGCACCCCTCGAAGGCAGTGATATAAAAAATAACAAAACCAACAAGCGTCACTTCCTGGGATGGCCACGTAGCCTGCAACAGGAAATGGAACTGTCCGGTAACAGCACCATGAACCCTATTATATATAAGTGGGGCGGTGGCTGGGTGTTCAACTACTCGGGGGTTAATTTTGACTTTAATCCCGAAGGCAAAAACTTTAACAAATACGGTGCGGCCCTGAGTGCGCGTGTCACCAATATGGTGTTAACGGGTAATGATAATGATTCGTCTAACGATACCCCGGTAACGGGAGAATTAGGTGAGAAGGTGACCTATGCTTCGTATTATTACGATGAAGATCATAATCGGATCAACCGCAACCAGATCGTGACGGGGGGTGCGCTGGCCAAATACAATGCCGCCAATGGCACCAGCCTGACCTTACGTGAGTTTGCCAGCCTGAATGACCGGATCCAGATCCTTGCCAAAGATGGTGACGGTGCGTTGGTGATGGTAACGCCCCAGCAATATGCAGACGGTCGTGCCGCTGGAACTCTGGCCGTGGTCGACGCGGTTGAGGTGTTGGCGCGTTACATTGGTGGTGGTGCCATGAACGTCTATGACTGGAATGCCGCTGCGATGGCCAAAGGCGATGTTAAGCACGTTGCCCAGGGTTTAAATTCACAGGTAGAGTTTGCCAACTTTGAGTTCCCGCGCATTAATCTGGTCGATGGTGATGGCAATACAACGAACAACCTGGTTGACTGTACGATCGAGTTTGGTTCGCCCTGTATTGAACCTTACCGTGGTGCAGAAAATGGTGTCGTGGCTTTACCGGCTGATTACATCAAAGGGGTGGCCGATACGCCTGCGGATAAAGGCAAATTTTTTTGAATCATTAGCGTAAATAAAACCCTTGTTAGTTTGGGAAGCCAGCGAACCCGCTCTCTTTCGGAGGGCGGGTTTTTTAAATCGCGAATAATGCGAGCTGAGACTATGGTGCGGTATCAAAATTTGGCATAATGCAGGAATGATTACCTTTAAAAAATCGCTGTTAGTCGCTGTTTTACCCTTATTCATGTTGTCCGGTTGCAGCTGGTTTGGCCTCGGCGGGGACGAAACCAATGTCGTTGAGCTGGCCAATAATCTGCTCAAGGAACAGCAAGATGAGCATGGGGTACAGGTGAGAGTTGCCATGCCAGTGCGGGTCAACTACAGCATCTCACGCAAGGCACAAATAGATAAGGATTTGCTAATAGAGTTCGAGATTATCACCGAAAAGGCGTTACCGATACTGCGTTTTGCCTTGACGACCTCGGAGGGGCTGGAACTTGATGATCATGATTTCGACCCACTCTATGAATCCCTTGCAGCTCGGCAGGTGATCAAGACCGAGGTGACGGTCATTCCGCTGCTTGAAAATAAATTCTATTTAAATTTATACGTCATCTCGGAGATTGGCGAAGAGAAGCTTGCCCGACTGATTAAAATCCCCATTGCAGTGGGCGATTATTCTCTCAATAATGATCTGCCCGCGCAAAACTAAATAACCGTTCCACATCAGCGTAACCCAGCGTCACGCTTAATTCAGGTTTGGTGTTAATCGTAGTGGAGATTTTGGTGCCCAGTTCGAATTCTGCTTTACCTTCGAACTAAACGACGTTGCCGTGTGGCGCATCGAGTCCTTAACGGGCGAATTCCTTTTTCTTGTGCGCATTTAATCGTACTATATTCCCTGCCATTTTATTTACTGCTCGTCGGACACGTTTATACTTAATTTGTCCAACTATAATATAGTTAAATTTAGCAATACCATTTTTAACAATGCGCAATGATTTTTGTTGTCGGGGTCAGTTATTTCCGGTTCGGCGCCACTCGGAAATTTTCCATCTTCTCCAGGGGTAATTTTAATTGATCTGGTGAGCTACAGGGATGTGATACCTCTACGGATTGAATCCCGTTGACCTTGACATGAAAACAGAAATCCTGTTGGCCGGTATCGTCTGCTATTTCGTCGTCTTGTTGATCCTGCTTGTTGTGTTGTACGTTTCCAGATGAAGCCGCAGTGTCCAGTGCCTTCATCGTCAAGCGTCATAATTAACCCGAGATCGGTTGAAGAAAACAATCGGGGAATTTCATTCATGCAACACTAATGTTGTCATTCTGACCTTTGCCTGGCGAAGAATTTTTTCTGGTTGCGGTAGGCACAAGATCCTTCACTGCGTTCAGGATGACGCCCGTGGGAGGAGTGTTCCACATGCCTTGAACCGCTGCCACGTTTCATGCAGTCACTGCTTTGAACCGCTGCCACGTTTCATGCAGTATTTCCTACGCTTCGCTACGGTCATTTCCTACGCTTCGCTACAGTCATCTCTACCCTGCGCTCCGGTTAGGATGATCGTAGCCGAGGCCGTCAAATGCCCCGTCGGTTTTATTTGCCTGTAAGGTATACGGTTTGACGGGATAGGCATGTGATAAATTAAAACGCAACGGGTTTTGATTTAAACCAGTGCGTTCGCAAGTAAGCTTAATTAAATCATGGATACTGTGTCCTGAAATAATTCAGCGGTCAGCTGGTATTTTAATCATGACCAAATTGGATTCAAAAGTCAGCTCGATGGTCGAACGTAATTCATCTTCCCTTTCTGATTTGTTAATTTTTGTTACAACCATGATTACAGTACGGGCAATGCCATCCTGGCCATAAAACGGCAATTTGGTGATTGCACCAATGTAAGAACTTAATGGCGAATACTTATTGGCTAATAAAGTAACAATGAAATGAAATCCATTTACACACGTTCAGTACTCTGCATAGATAAAACCTGATGGGGTGAATCATTAACGTCGATCGTGTTTTTGGCTTTATTTGCCGGGAATTTTGCTATTTCTTGTGCGCTTGGCGTGGTTTTCCTTCCTCTCGTCGGTAATGCGTTGTAGTAACAAATTGTTTTATGTCATAACCCTTGTGTAACGGTTAAACGTTAAATACTCTGACTGGTTTTTTATTTTTGTTGTGTATGACTAACCTTAGTTTATTTGCAGTTGCAGTGTTTATGAAACGATCAATAAATCCTGTAACAATCTGTAAAAAAACCTGACTTGTATTGTTGTCATGGTTAGTGGATTATCTGGGTTAAGGAAATGCGATAAAAATAAAAGTGTGAACCAGTTCAATATTTACGAAAAGGTTACACACAAGGTAACAAAGCTTTGCTAATTTTATTTAAGATTACTTCTATAAAATTACTTAATAAAGCAAGCTAAAGAAAAACCGAATGGGCCTTGACGGGGCATTCAATTGTACAATAGACACCGAGCGTCACGGAAACGTGGATACAAAAGAGGCGTTCAGGACAATGGGGTTTTGGGAATAGAATTGTATGGATAATTCGACAGGTAAAGTGACTAATTTTGTTAGTCCATCTCAAGGACGGGGGAAAGGCGATGAACGCCGCGAGCGCAAGCTTGCATTTACTCGCTCATTAGTGCATGGGATTGCACGCTTAATCGAAGGTCAACGTCAGTTTGCCGATGAATTCGGTCTCTCGCACAGCCGAGTGTTCCCACACAGTTTTGAGGCCCTGGAAGGCCAGACTCCGACTCAACTTGCTATTTCATTATTTTCCGCCGACTGGAAATCCATTACCGATTTAGAAAACATGTTTCAGGACATGATCATGCATCAGGTCGCACTGTTTAGTGCGCTCGACGGCATTGCCAGGGAAACGCTCAATCAAATGGGCGATGAAGGTTTGAGTGACGGTCGGTCAAAAGTAAATGACGCACGTTCCTGGCGGTTACATAAAGAACGATTACAGGAGCTGCTTGAAAACGATACCCTACGGTTTGATTCAGTTATTGCTCCGGGTTTTGTCGATAACTATGTCAAAACGCGTGAGCGACGCCATAAGTCAGATCGAAAAGCCAAACGCAGCAAAAAATTGAAGAGCGGAAAAGTGGCATGAAACGATTGATAAATACAATCGTACTTGCCGCGACCCTGTCATTCATGGCCGCATGCGGTGGCCCAATGGTGAACATCGGCTTGCATTCAAACGAATCTTTAAATCCAGATCGTAAAGGCGATCCACTGCCGGTGGTGATTCGCGTGTATCAGCTTAATGATAAAGGTGCATTTCAAAGTGCGACCTTTAATCAGATCTGGAAAAACGACGAAAGTATTTTAGGTAAAACACTGCTTTCACGTAACGAATTAATCTTAAACCCAAGCTCAAAAGGTGAAGTAGAAGTAGATCGCCATACCGAGGCGAAATATCTGGCGATTGTCGCCATTTTTCGAAATCCGATTGAACGCAAGTGGCGTGCGCTGGAAGATATCTCGGCGGGCTGGGTAGCAAAGAAACTGGATCTGTCAGAAAGCATTGACGTTAGCCTGGTAGGAAATACGTTACGCATAACTGAACGATAAACAATTTATCGACATCACATCGTGGGGGAGACGCGAGAATGAAGTCATTGAGAAAAGTGATCTGGGCAGAGGGCATGTTCCTCGGCCAGCAGCATTTTCAGCTGTGGGATCAATACTATGAGTCTTATCAAAATCTACAAG
>QILH01000011.1 GCA_003233255.1 Gammaproteobacteria bacterium
CCTCGAAACTGTAGGTAATCGACTCCTGATAGCCCAGATCAGACAATAACTGGCGAATTCGACGCAGGCTCACCACCGTTTCAGGTAAGGGCTGCAACATCAGCGGCGCAGAAGGCCGATCCAGGGGGAAATTGTTATAACCGTATATGCGTGCCAGCTCTTCGATCAAATCCTCTTCAATTGCCATATCAAATCGAAACAAGGGTGCCGTTACCTTCCAGCCCTGCTTGTTCTTTTCTATGCGCATACCAAGCCGTTTCAGAATGTCTTCAATATCTTTAGTCAGTAGGCGAGTCCCCAGCACACGCTCTATACGCGGCTCTCTAAGGCGTATGGGGGTGGGCCTGGGTAATTTTTTGGCAACTGACTTTTTGACTACGGGACCGGGCTCGCCACCGACGATACCAAGTAATAATCGGGTAGCACGTTCAATGGCCGTAACCTGCAGCTCTGGTGACACCCCACGTTCAAAACGATGTGACGAATCGGTATGCAGCCCGTAGCTGCGGGCCTTGCCGGCAATGCTCAGTGGGTTGAAATAGGCGCTTTCCAGAAAAATGTCCGTGGTGTCATCCTGTACCGCGCTCTGCTCGCCGCCCATGATGCCCGCCAGGGCCAACGGTTTCGATTTATCCGCAATCACTATACTTCCCGAGCTCAACTCAATCGTCTGACCGTCCAGTAACTCAAGTGATTCACCTTTCTTTGCATGGCGTACTTCGATGGCCTTATCGATTTTGGCCAGATCAAACGCATGCATCGGCTGGCCCAGTTCGAGCAAGACGTAGTTCGTTACATCGACGATCGGCGACAGACTGCGCAAACCCGCGCGGCGCAATTTTTCCTGCATCCACATCGGCGTGACCGCTCGTGGGTTGATGCCCGTGATCACACGACCACAGTATTGCGGGCAATCGTCATCTGCGGTTAATGTCACGGTAAGCTCGGTTTTGTGGGTCGCCTTAACGGGATTAATCTCTGGCCCGGTCACATCCATGCGGTTTAAGACGCCGACTTCACGCGCAATGCCCGCCACGCCTAAGCAATCGCCACGGTTTGGGGTTATGCCTAATTCAATCGAGACGTCATCCAGCTTTAAATATTCACGAACGGATTGCCCAACCGGGGCATCGGTCTCAAGCGGTAATAATCCGTCGGCGGATTCCGCCAGCCCGAGCTCTTTGGCCGAACACAACATGCCAAAAGATTCGACGCCACGTAATTTTGATTTTTTGATCTTGATGCCCGGTAGCGTCGCACCCATCAATGCTGTGGGGACTTTCATACCGACTTCGACATTGGCCGCCCCGCAGACGATGCTAAGTGGCTCTTTGTCACCAACATGAACCTGACACACCCGCAGCTTATCGGCATCGGGGTGTGGATTTAGTGCAATGACTTCGCCGACCACGACTTTATCGAAATCGGCCGCCACCGGCTCAATCGCATCGACTTCCAGACCGGCCATCGTTAGTTGATCGGCCAACACTTCCGTTGTAATTGATGGGTTAACCCATTCGCGTAACCATTGTTCGCTAAACTTCATTGTTGTTTCCTGTTTTTATTCGCTAACAACACTTCATGTTGTTTTTGATTTTTCTGCTATCGACCATCTTCGAAATTACTGTGCTCCAATAAATTCCCTCTCTCTTCGGAAAAGGGTTGGGGTGCACCCTCTATTTATTTTTTTTGAGGGGCATGAAAAGGGAACATCATCGACAGCTTATTTTTATACGCCACTTCACTGATAATATTTATCAATGACTACTCTTATTTGCAAACTCAATGTTTTTATTCAATTAAACTGTTTCAAAAACCGTAAATCATTTTCAAAAAACAATCGCAGGTCATTCACGCCATAGCGCAACATTGCGAGGCGTTCAACGCCCATCCCAAAGGCGAAGCCGGTATATTTTTCGGTATCGATATCAACATGTTTAAATACATTCGGATGCACCATGCCGCAACCCAGCACCTCTAACCAGCCGGTATGACTGCAGACACGACAGCCATCGCCAGCGCACATCACGCACTCAATATCGACTTCGGCCGAGGGTTCGGTGAACGGAAAGTAGGACGGGCGAAAACGCACGGCCAGATCGTCGCGTTCAAAAAACTTGTGTAGAAAATCGATCAGGATGGCTTTTAAGTCGGTGAAGGTCACCTGCTCGTCCACCATTAAGCCTTCCACCTGATGGAACATCGGGGTGTGCGTGACATCCGAGTCACATCGGTAAACTCGACCGGGGGCGATTAATTTCAAAGGCGGCTTGCGTTCTTTCATCGCCCGCACCTGCACCGGCGAGGTATGCGTGCGTAACAACATCGATTCGTTAATGTAAAATGTATCGTGCATGGCGCGCGCCGGATGCGACTCCGGAATATTCAAGGCCTCAAAGTTATGGAAGTCGTCTTCGATCTCTGGACCCACTGCGATCTCAAATCCGAGCTGGTTAAACAGATCTTCAATCCGATGCAATACGCGCGTTACTGGATGCAACCCACCGATGCCGTGCGAACGGCCCGGCAGAGTGACATCGATGGTTTCACTGGCGAGTTGCTCATTAAGCTTTTCTAACTCTAAAAGATCTTTACGTGCCTTGATGGCCTTTTGCACGGCCTGCTTGGCAACGTTGATCACCTGACCGGCTTTAGGGCGTTCTTCCGCCGACAGCTTGCCCAGGGTTTTCATCAGCGCGGTAATGCTGCCTTTTTTGCCCAGGTAGTTTACCCGCACCTGATCCAGCGCAGGCAAATCAGCTGCGGCTTGTACGGCCTGCTCCGCATCACTCACAAGTTTTTTTAGTTGTTGTTCCACTGTATTTTAGCTTCCTGTCGCACTCAATTCACTCGACTCGTCATTCCTGCGGAGGCGGGAATCTAGTCATTCAAATTTACATTAGATTTCCACAGAAACCCCGCTTCCTGTCATACCCGCGGGGCACTTTTCCCACGAATACCCTCTATTTATTTCCTTGAGGGGCAGAATCGGCGAAACTCCAGAAACTTACTACACGATACTTTCAAAAAGATCATTCCAATCTGCATTCTTGTCTTCAATCAATCGAAGCTTCCAGATTCTTTTCCATTTCTTAAGTTGCTTCTCGCGTAATATTGCTGATTCCATTTCTTCATGGATTTCATACCAAACTAAACGATGAACAGCATATTTATTTGTAAACCCCGGAACAAAATCATTTTTGTGTTCCCAAATTCGTTTCACCAGGTCTGAGGTAACGCCAATATACAGCGTGCCATTTCGACTGCTTGCTAAAATATAAACACATGGCATCCTTTCCATAAGACTTATTATATTACTGGATTCCCGCCTCCGCGAGAATGACGGGGATTCTTATTTTCATCATTCTCAAACGAAAACGGGAAGACCCAAGTATGAGCCTTCCCGTATCGTAATCATTTTACCCAGTTTGACTGGATAATCGAACTTGCAGTCTAACTTATCGCGCTCTCTGATTAAGCGAGGCTGGCCTTGGCCTTTTCCGCGAGGGCTGCAAAAGCGATTTTGTCAAAGACGGCAATGTCAGCGAGCACTTTGCGATCAATGGCGATCTCCGCTTTCTTTAGCCCGTTGATAAATCGGCTATAGGAAAGTCCGCATTCGCGTGCTGCGGCATTAATCCGTGCAATCCATAAGGTGCGGAATTGACGTTTGCGTTGGCGACGATCGCGGTAAGCATATTGACCGGCCTTGGTGACCGCTTGCACGGCAACACGATAGATGTTTTTACGACGACCGCGATAACCTTTGGCGCGATCCAGAATTTTTTTGTGTCGGGCATGAGCCGTAACACCACGTTTTACTCTTGGCATGTCTCAATCCCCCTTAAATATACGGTAGCATGCGTGCAATGAGCCTTCTATCAGCTGCATTCACGGTTTCCGGACTACGGAGGTGACGTTTACGCTTGGTGCTTTTCTTCGTCAGGATATGACGACGATGCGATTGAGCGCGCTTGAACTTGCCAGAGGCAGTTTTCCGAAAACGCTTGGCCGCGCCTCGGTTGGTCTTCATTTTAGGCATCTTTTTGTCTCCTATTACGCTAAATCAAATCTGATATTCTGGATTCCCTACTGCAAGGGAAAAGTGCCCTGCGGGTATGACAAAATATCGACCGACGTAGTGTGTGCCAGTTAATTAAATTGTAAAATTTACTACTCTTTTCGTACTAATCTCGTCATTCCCCTGAAGAGGGGAAGATCCTGCCCCTCAAAGAAATCAATTAGAGGGTATCCATTATATATCTGGGTCCCCGCCTGCGCGGGGATGACAATAAATATCGAAGATATTAATTGTCACTTCTTCTTAGGCGCGATGACCATGACCATCTGCCGCCCTTCCATCTTTGGATACTGCTCAACCGTACCGAGTTCTTCTAGATCTTTCTCAACACGCTCTAACAGTTGTTTACCCAATTCCATATGAGCCATTTCACGACCACGAAAGCGTAATGTTACCTTTACCTTGTCGCCATTATTAAGGAACTTGGTCAGATTTCGCATCTTGACCCGGTAATCCTCAATTTCAGTTCCTGGACGGAACTTAATTTCCTTAACATGTATAATCTTTTGCTTCTTCTTCGCCTCATGTTTTTTCTTGTTCAGTTCAAACTGGTATTTGCCGTAATCCATGATTCGGCAAACAGGCGGATCGGCCTCTGGCGATATTTCCACGAGATCTAAATCAGACTCGTAAGCTAACTCCTGCGCTTGCACGGTAGGCATTACTCCGGCCTGCCCACCATCGGCACCAATCACACGCACTTCGGTCGCCGTAATGGCGTCGTTCATGAGTGTCTCTTTTACTTTTGCGATACTTTATTCCTCCAAACAACTGCGGCCGTGGCACGCGATTTCTTCAGTGAGTTTTGTCGCTATCTCATCTACGGACATCGTCCCCAGATCCTCACCCGCTCGCGTACGCACGGCCACAGTATTATTCTCAACTTCCCTATCACCGACAACCAGCAGATAAGGGATCTTCTGTAGCGTATGCTCGCGGATTTTAAAGCCGATCTTCTCATTTCTCAAGTCCGTAATGACCCGAATGCCCTGATCTTGCAAGGTTTTTGCCGCTTTCTTCACAAAATCGGCCGAACGGTCGGTAATATTCATCAATACGACCTGAATGGGGGCCAACCAGAGCGGAAATATGCCCGCATAGTGTTCGATTAAAACGCCGATAAAACGCTCCATGGATCCAAGGATTGCCCGATGAAGCATGACCGGCGTCTTGCGTGAACCGTCTTCGGCGACGTATTCGGCATCGAGTCGACCCGGCGTCGAAAAGTCGACCTGAATGGTACCGCACTGCCAGACACGGCCAATACAATCACGTAACGAGAATTCAATCTTGGGACCGTAAAAGGCCCCTTCTCCGGGCTGCAGATCCCAGTCCAAACCCATTTTGTTCAGGGCCTGTTCCAATGCCACCTCGGCCTTGTCCCAAACTTCATCCGAACCCACGCGCTGCTCCGGGCGAGTGGAGAGTTTAATAATGACATCATCAAAACCAAAGTCTTTGTAGACCTCGAGCAACATGTTATTGAAACTGATCACCTCGTCCTGGATCTGCTCCTCGGTACAGAAGATATGCGCATCATCCTGAGTAAAGTTTCGCACTCGCATCAGGCCATGCAAGGTGCCTGAGGGCTCATTGCGATGACAGGAACCAAACTCAGCCATTCGCAATGGTAAGTCCCGATAGCTGTGCAGGCCGTGGTTGTATATCAGGATGTGGCAAGGGCAGTTCATCGGCTTAACCGCATATTCCCGATTTTCGGAATGAGTGGTGAACATCATGTCCTGGAATTTTTCCCAATGGCCTGATTTTTCCCACAGGCTGCGATCCACCACTTGCGGGGTTCTGACTTCCTGATAATCGTGCTGCTTGAGCTTGTTACGAATGTACTGTTCGACCTGTTGATACAAGGTCCAGCCCTTGTCATGCCAGAAAATCATGCCCGGTGCTTCTTCCTGAGAATGAAACAGGTTGAGTTGTTTGCCGAGTTTTCTGTGATCGCGTTTTTCCGCTTCTTCAAGGCGATGCAGATAAGCCTTCAGATCCTTCTTGTTGGCCCAGGCGGTACCGTAGACCCGTTGCAGCATTTCATTATTACTGTCGCCACGCCAATAGGCGCCGGCCAGCTTCATTAATTTAAAGGATTTTAGCTTGCCCGTTGAAGGCACATGCGGGCCTCGGCATAGATCGATGAAATCGCCCTGCTTATATAAAGAGAGGGGTTCATCGCTCGGAATCGCCTCGATAATCTCGGCCTTGTAATCTTCCCCCATGTCCTTGAAGAATTTGACCGCCTCATCCCGCGCCATTACCTGGCGCTCAATGGGTAGATCCAGTTTCACCAGCTCCTTCATTTTTTGCTCGATTTTAGCGAGATCCGATTCGGAGAAGCCGGGCTCGTAGGCAAAATCATAGTAAAATCCGTCGTCGATCACTGGGCCAATGGTTACCTGGGCTTTTGGATAGATTTGTTGAACCGCCTGTGCAAGCAGATGTGCGGTTGAGTGGCGAATGACCTCAAGGCCTTCTTCGTCTCGATCAGTAATGATGGCGAGCTCGACATCGTGATCAATCGTATAGCTAGTATCGAGTAACTGGCCGTCGATTTTTCCAGCAAGAGCTGCTTTGGCCAGACCAGCGCCTATGTCAGCCGCGACTTCAGCAATGGTGACAGGATTTGGGAATTCCCGATGGCTTCCATCGGGCAGGGTTACTACAGGCATGATCGTTCCTTTTGTCAGTGGCGATCCATACCAGGGACCGCATGTTTGTCTATTCTCTCTCGCCCTCTATTAAGAGGATTTATGCGAAGTAATGTCTAATTTGGTAGTCGCGAGTGGATTCGAACCACCGACCCCCACCATGTCAAGGTGATGCTCTAACCAACTGAGCTACGCGACTGTAAGTGGCGAGAAGATACTAGAAATGGTATGCCTAAAGCAAGTGAATATAATAGTTTGATGTTAATGTTGCGCCGTTGCCTGAGTAAAGTGAACCTTGAACTTGATATTTTAGGCGCTTGATTTGTTTGAGGCCGGTGACAAATGACTGTCCCGGAAATCTTTTAAACTGACAACATGATCCATGTCTTTTCTGAGTCGTTTTTCTTTCCAGATAAAATCTTCTATCGTGCCGGTTGGATTATAATCGGAAATAACATTTAATAATAAGGTCAACACCGCCTCACAATCCGCACCAGCAATACTTTTGTTCAACAACAGTAAGTAGGCTTGCAGATCATCCCACTCAATAGAATCTTCAGTGGCACGAAAAATTCGGGCATGCTGAGTGCCAATAGGATTATTACCAATCAACAATTCTTCATAGAGCTTTTCTCCAGGACGCAAACCGGTGAACTCTAATTCAATATCACCATTTAAATGTTCATCATCTTTCACTTCAAGCCCAGACAAACGAACCATCTTCTTCGCCAACTCAGTAATTTTTACCGGCTCACCCATATCAAGTACAAATACATCACCGCCGAGCGCCATGGCCCCGGCCTGAATAACTAACTGCGCAGCTTCAGGAATGGTCATAAAATATCGAATTATGTCAGGGTGTGTAATCGTTACTGGCCCACCCTCTTTGATTTGTTTTCTAAACAGTGGAACAACTGATCCTGAAGAACCAAGAACATTACCAAAACGAACCATGCAAAATTTTGTATCGCCCTGTTTTTCAGCCAGGCCTTGTAATATTAGCTCTGCAAATCGCTTACTCGCACCCATAACATTCGTTGGGCGCACTGCTTTGTCTGTCGATATCAGTACAAATGTTTCAACCTTCGATGCTATAGCAGCCTGAGCGGCCGTTAGCGTTCCGAAAATATTATTACGAATAGAATCAATAGGATTTTTTTCAACTAGCGGGACATGTTTATAAGCTGCCGCATGATAAATTGTGTCAACAGAAAATGTATTACAGATCTGTTCAAAACGGTGTTTATCTAAAACTGAAGCCAGTACCGGAAATATTTCACTGTTCTTTTTTGAGCCGGATTCGTTTAGTTTTTTACGAATTTCAATTAACTCGGATTCTATATTGTATAATGCATATTCATTTTGCTCATACAAAATGAGCCGTTGGGGTTTTTGGATTAAGATTTGCTTGCATAATTCTGATCCAATTGACCCCCCAGCCCCAGTAACCATGACGACTTTGTCTTTGATATTCAAATCCAGTAACTCGCCAAATGGCACAACTGGATCTCGACCTAACAGATCCTCGATTTCCACTTCTTTAATATCTTCAACTTTTACCTGCCCGCCCGCAATATCGGCCATACCCGGTAAGGTGCGTACGTGCACTGGATAGTCCTCAAGCATGTGTATAATATGATTTCTTCGACGACGTGAAGCAGTTGGAATAGCCAGTAATACTTCTTCGATTTTTAATTTCTCTATTAGACCACTAATCTTGTTAAACGGATAAACTTTAAGAGAATTAACATGGTTATTATGAAGCTCTGACTTGTCATCAACAAATGCAAGCGGCTTATATTCACTGCTGTAGCTCAAAGCGGTAGCGAGTTGTATACCGGCCGACCCTGCACCATAAACCAGAACTCTTTTCCTTGAATTATGATTCTTTGGTAGCGACTCGGTAAGCAACCCAGATAACCACCAGCGGGCCATCATTCGAGTTCCTCCAATTAACAATACGGCCAACAACCAGTTGATAATAATGATGGAACGAGGAATTCCTTCAATTCTTGCAAATAAAACAAATAAGCCCCATATCATAGCATACAATGTCACGGCCTGAAGCACGGCCCATAACGCACGAAAACCTATGTAACGAATAATCGCTCGATAAAGACCAAACTTGATAAATATTGGGATTGCAATAAATGGGACTACCGCCGATAAACCCATCACGAAGTTATTAACCGGCTGATAAAATTCTCCAAGTCTCAGGCTGAAGGCTAGCCAAACAGCAGCTATTAAGAAAACTGAATCGGTGGAAGCAATGAGGGCTTGTTTGTAAAATCGGGGGAGATTGACGAATTTTTCTGCAACTTTATCGATCTTCATGATCTCTGAATTCTTCCTGTTTATTGTTTAGAAAAACTAATTATAGCCGTTTATTCGAAATAACAAGCACTTAACAATTAAAACGCTCGTATGACATATCTGGTTCTATTTATTTTGCGCTCGAACTTTTAATCTGTAATTCACTCGCCCCGGCTTTAAAATAAAATACCAATATAATCAATGGTATATACGCTATTATTAAACCTGAAACTCCATCTAAATATTGCAGGGTAACCAATATCGCCATTGCTAATAACCACAACAAATTTATCAAACCAACACTTATAGTAACGCGTACATGGCTGTTTAGTTGACGTGCTGCATGTTGATAGGCATGACTACAGTGAGCTTGATAAAATTTTTCTCTGCGAATAATGCGGCGGATTAAGGTAACTGTCGCATCAACTATAAAAACACCTAGCAGAATCATCCATGCCCAAAATAAATCAGGTTCAACCCCAGCTGCCTGTATAGACAATGCACCTAACATTAATCCTAAAAAACCACTCCCGACATCACCCATAAATATTTTAGCTTTTGGAAAATTCCACAACAAAAAACCTGCAACCGCGGCAAGTAATATGGCTGGCACAATATATGTAACATCTGATGGATCGTTTAACCAGTATAGCAAGATTCCACCCGCACAAACTGTAACTGCTTCGACACCAGCGATACCATCAATACCATCCATGAAATTATATATATTTAGCAACC
>QILH01000055.1 GCA_003233255.1 Gammaproteobacteria bacterium
GTCAACTCTGTCCATTTGCCAGATTCAGAACCTGAAAATGAAAAAGAAGCCGCCGTACTGGACGCACTAGAAAAACCTGTGCGAGTATCGAAGACCTCACCATCAGGCAGTAGATGTAAACCTGGATACAATCCAGGGAAGGAACGAAGTGATACGTCAACACCATCAACTATATTATGTGCGATAGCGCTAAATAATCCAGTACTCTCATTGTAAACTTCCATTTCTGATACTTCGCCATTGACAACCAATACCCGCCCTGAGTCATCACCTAATGGCAATGAGGTAGGATACCAGCGCCCATGGATCATCGTTGTTCGGTTCCCAAAATTGGGACTTCCTGATTGTTTATTTTTTGTATAGTGCCATTCCTTATCAACCGGATCGAATAACCATGCCATATTTGGGTCTGGCACTTCGTTTCTTTCACCACCTCCGCCAACCGTTAACAGTTGTCCATCTGTCAGAAAAGAATGACCACAACAGTAAAGGTTGTCAGTAGGAGGAGTTGGTGATTCAAAGGCCGAGGCTGAATCAACAGCTTCTGGATTCCAGAGGGGCGTTTGTGATGTAGGAGCATAGTGGATTCTTTCAATAAAAAGCACTCTACCATTATGTTCATCACCATTCGTATGCATCAATGCTGCATGCGCCACGGGAACGGGCGTCTCATATAATGTTTGCCATGCACCGTAAACCGACGGGCCAAAATAGAAAATCAGTCTATCGATAATCCCAGGTAAGATATTATTATCAACGACTTCAATGAGATCCTGTATCAGCTCAAACCCGGCAACAGGCCTGTTCGCCTCTCTCCAGTTGAACACACAGTTGGCTGTCTTGATATCAAAAAGAGGCTTAAATTTTTTATCCTTATCAACACTATCCTGGTCATCCAGTTTTTCTCCAGTTATATTTCTCCGTATTAAATGAGGAGGTACCTGTAGATTTTCAGGTCGGTTGGCCGCATTTAAAAAATGCAAAATTCGTTTATGAACTTTAGCTTCAATTTTAGGTAACTTACACTTTGACATACCTGTTCTCCTTTTGATTCTACCCAGAGATTATCTAAATAATATCCGGGATGGTGCTTCCCAAGCTATATACACTGTTATTACAATTTTTTACTGACTTGCACCATTATCTAATTTACTTAGAACATGAGCCCTTGCAACTGATAATTCACCTGTAACAAATTATCGGCACTGTTCACCGATAATGATTTTAGTTCCGTTTTCGGGGCATCTCTTATTTTTGTATTACATATAAGATATATAACTAGACTTAATTAACTACTAAAAATCGAACGCCCCAATCACATAGTTTTTTGATGGTAAAATAAATTATATGAAACAGAGCTTGAGAATATTTGCCGGTAGCAAGTTACCAGAACACCATTTAAACCGATAGGTCATCCATTTTTCTTATTGTATTTAGGCAAAGCGAATTTCCTGACTAAAAATACTTTATTGCATTCCGCATTAATCTGAAAAACATCCAAATAATATGCAATAAGACAAAGCAAAAAATGAAGATCATTGTCGCATTGACACGCGGCACGACGATGCCCCATTCCTGTATATTTAGGCGACAAAGCCGATTTTGTCGAATACCGTATGCACTCTCACGATAAAACCCGTGATGCGCCTTACCATCCAGTCTGTAAAAATCACTGATCGATATTATCGGGCATATCTGACGTTTAACATGATCAAATCAATATAAACATTGCTTGCTGATAGAAGCGTTTCATTCCTCACATAACGATCAGCGCATAATCCGCAACCTGGGACGAGCCACATTCAACTTTTCAAGACCTTTGTCTGTCACTTTCGTTTTGGTTAATAACACACTTCTCAGGCTCTTAAATTTTACCAGTGCCTGTAAACAATCGTCCGTTACCAGAGTGTTATATAGATACAGCGTTTGCAAATCTTCAAGTTCGATCAAGGCCTTGACCCCGACATCGGTCACCGCCGTACTGCCAAAATACAATTTCTGCAAACTCTTGACCCTGGTCAATTCCTTCAACCCGTCATCCGATACCGCCGAGGCACCAAGATCCAGATTGCGTAATGTCTTTATTGCAGCCAGTTGCCCCAGTCCCTTATCCGTCACCCGGGTATGACTGATATCCAGCGAGCGTAAATTTTGCAAACGGGCTAATTCTTTTAAGCCAACATTGTTTATCTTTGTGCCCCCCAGACCGAGAGCAAACGGTACCGATGGCGGGGGGAGTTTAGCAATCACACCGGGTTTATATTCTTGCCAAAGAAAAACAGGTAACGAGTCAACGTCACCCGGCTTGTCTTGCAAATACTGCCATTGTCCATGTTCACTCAAGGCTAGCCAACCGACCAATGCACCGGCCTGTCCCCAGGCCGTGACCACGGCAGGATCAAAGTCCTTTTTAGCCTTAACAATTTCTCCTCGATATTTCCCACTCACACTACCTGACCAGAGTCCGGCAAGCAGCAAAAAGAGAATTGAAAATTTATATGTTTTGTACATGATCCTTGTCCTCCCCATCCAATAAAATATACGGCTGTAAATATTTACCACCCAAACCGTAACCGAATTATATATTTTAAACATTTAAACGACCGCCGTTCAAAATATAGCAGTTTTACAAAATATTTAGCGGTCTCCTTTCACTCTTGATGCTGTAAATCCAACACATTTGTTAACGTTACCAAATATTCTAAACGGCACTGGCCGCATCTCTCCGCTAAATCCGATCTATTTAACGCTGTATACGAACACACCCTGATTACCCGGCTACGACATACATACCTGCATCTCATCAGAACCATGTCAACCAGCCAAATTTGCTATTCCGGACTCTTAACCGCTTGATCGTATGTAAATTAAGATTAGCCGTCTGGATCATGTTCCCAATCAAAACCATGTACTTAGTTAATCTCGAACAAAATAGATGGATTTTTAGCCAAAATGGCTGTTATTCATTCCTTCATTCTTAAAGAATAAATTGGCCAAGCCGATGTTATAGATCAGCCCCCATCTTAGTGATGGCATTATTTAACTAGATGATAATTAAGGATATTCTATGCGATTTTTAAACAGCATAAAAATAAAAATTTTAGTCGTCTCCATTGCTCTAGCCGCCATTCCGGTGGCAATCGTCAGTGTCCTGTTGGGCATGCAATCCACCAATGCCGCCGAAGCGGCACTGGAAAAACAGGTTGCCAACCAGCTCATCAGTATTCGTGAGATTAAAAAAAGCCGGATTGAAGACTATCTCAAGGAACTCGAGAAAAAAGTGACGTCCTATTCCATTGACGCCAGTATTGTCACCTACATGCAAAAGCTCGCGACCTACTATCAAACCGATAAACGTCAACTTACCGATGTAAACGAACAAAAGAATAATTTAACCGCATTTTATAATGGCGCCTATAACAGCGCTTACCAAAAATGGAATGGCCGTAATGGCGCGGGAGCCGATGTCATTGTCGCAAAGCTCAGCAATATCAATATTGCCATGCAAAATAGCTATCTGGCACTCAACGAAGCCGACTTTGGAGAAAAATATAATCTCATTAACCCTGAAGATGGAACCACCTATGCCAATGCACATGATGAAGCTCATCGAGTATTAATGAGTTTGTTTGACAAATTAGACATAGAGGATATGTATCTGATCGACCCCAAAGGTGACATCGTTTATTCGGTACAGAAAAACCCCGACTTTGCCACCAACTTGCGCGAAGGCCCCTACCAGGATTCCAGTTTGGCCAAAGCCTTTATTGAGGCCATTGATTCTGAGAACTATGAGCATGTAGCCGTTAGCGATATTGAACCTTATGCAGGCGATTTCAATCGACCATCCATGTTCCTGGCCTCTCCAATTCAAGATCTGGACGAAGAAGATGCATTTGAGATTCTTGGCGTACTGGTTTTGAAAGTAAAGCTTACCGCGATTAACACCATTATGAATTCAAATGCCTCCTGGAAAAATATTGGCATGGGACAAACCGGCGAGGTATATCTAATTGGCAGCGACAATAACATGCGAAGCGATGCCCGTGCTCTGCTTGAAGAAAAAGGAACCTACCTGGAGAATCTAACCCACATCGGCATTAACAGCGATACGATCAAACTGATTGACTTACAGGCAACCACATCCAACCGCGTTAAAATAGAAAATGAAGTAGTAAGATTGGCTGCCGTTGGTACAACCGGTACCGGTGTTTTCGAAAATCCATTTGGAGTAGAAACTGTTGCTGCCTATGCACCGATCGAATTCCATAAATTAGGCTGGGGAATCGTTAGTAGTATAGAAACTTCCGAAGCCTTTGCTGCCAGTCATGCTCTGGTTGACGAAATAAAATTATCAGGGCTTATACTGACGGCCATTATGATCAGTATCGCTATTGTAGTTGGCATATTGTTTTCGACCCGGATTACGCGTCCTATCATTAAGATGAGTCGAACTATGCACCAGATCGAACAAACCTCCGACCTAACAAAACGCATAGAAATTGATTCCAAAGATGAACTCGGGACTATGGCTAATGCAATGAATAACATGTTGGAGAAATTCCGTTATAGTCTGGAACAGGTCGCGGCATCGACCACCATGCTGGCCACTTCGTCTGAAGAAATGTCGACCATCACCCAGCAAACCGGCGCTAATGTAAATAAACAATTTAATGAAATCGATCAAATTGCCACTGCGATTAACGAAATGACGGCAACCGTGCAGGAAGTTGCCAGTAACGCAACCAATGCGGCACAGGCCGCAACAACGTCTAGCGCCCAGGCTTCTTCTGGCAAGTCCATAGTTGAATCCACCATGACATCTATCTCAGATACCGCAAACGAGTTAGAAAATGTTGAACAGGTTATTGAAAAACTGAATAAAGACAGTGAAAACATCAATGCGGTAATGGATGTGATTAAAGGCATAGCCGAGCAAACCAACTTGCTCGCATTAAATGCGGCCATTGAGGCGGCACGAGCCGGTGAACAGGGTCGCGGTTTTGCGGTCGTAGCCGACGAGGTTCGCACCCTGGCCAGTCGCACCCAAAAATCAACCGGAGAGATTGAAGGCATGGTTGCGGCATTGCAAACCGGTGCAACTTCCGCCGTACAGGCGGTGCATGCCAGTCGTAAAATGAGTAAAGAAAGTGTACAACATGCCGCTTCAGCAGGTGACGCGCTAAGCACGATTACCAGTTCAATCAAAGATATTAACGATATGAATACGATGATTGCCGCCGCCGCCGAGCAACAGAGCGCGGTTACCGAAGAGATCAACAGAAACATTGTTGCCATTCGAATCGCGGCCGAAGAAACCACCGCTGCAGCAGATAACAACAATACCGCCAGTGAAGAATTGAACAAGCTATCGACGGACTTACAACAGCTCGTTGCCGAATTTAAAACGGCCTAGGGTGTCATTGATATTGTTTTAATGTCAACGTATCACCACGTTGGGTAAATTCAATACGCTTAAGGAAGTTCATACCTAACAGCACGGTGTCATCATCAACATTCGGATTGATATTGGCGTTAAGATCGCTCAGCATGATCTTCCCAATGTTGGCCGTCTTAATTTTTGTACCATAAGCCCTGGCAATTCCATTCGCGGTTGAAATTTCTATTGGATATAATTTTTTGAGGCCCAACCTGTCGGCAATATGTTCCGGGATCGAAATGTCGGTGGCACCCGTATCTAACAGAAACTCAAGCTTGCTACCATTAATATAGCCGGTGGTAACATAATGTCCCTGACGATTTCGTTTTAACACAACCTGACGTACATCCCCGCTGCTTAAGCTTAGCGGGTTCGAGTTGGGATTGCGCTCTTTATCAATCCAGGTCTGAAACATATAGACCGTAAATCCAAGCAACAAAAGCCAGAACCCAATCCAGATAATACCACGTACCCTCTGATCATCCTGTGCGGGCATTTATGATATAAACACCATGAGGATCAGGAAAAGAATTCCCATCAGCGCAATCGAAACCAGCAGCGAAATCCCAAAGGCCTTCCAGTTTGATTCCACCGCACCATCATTATCGATATGATTGTTAATGTCGACGCCCTGTAATTGTTTGGCAATCTGAATCATCACGACTAATTGAATTACAGTAAATATAATGTTGGGTAAATTAACGTCGTCAGGAATTGAATAGGCTATCAATAATATTCCGAGCGTCGCCATAACCGAAAACAACAATGAATTGCGAGCTGCGACCTCGTTACCTAACCTCCAGTAATTAATTGCGAGTATCAGCCCTCCGGCTAACACCGTCCCAAAAAACGTAGCCAGACCAATTGCGGATATTGTATAAAGTTTGAAATCATAACCTGTGGCTACGTCAACATTATCCAGGCTTGATTCTGGCGGTTTATAAATATCATTCATGTTGATCCCTCATTAGTATTTATCCTTGTGACGAGCAAACATTAGCTAGTAATTCATTTGCAGGCCAGGCCCTGGATTATTTTTCCGCAACAATATAAACCTGCCAGGATTCCTGATTTTCAACTTCGGTCGCTTCGAAAAATTCGCCGGTACCTTCCATGAAGTCGTCATCTTCATCGTCTTCTTCAAACTCTTCCCAGTAGATGCGCACGGTACGATAACCCGCCTCTTCTAATAGTTCACGTAATTCCTGCAATGACCACAAGCGCCAGTCATAAGTGAAGGCCTTATCCATACGAGAACCATCGGGGAATTCAAAATGGATATGACACAGGATGTCATTGTTTATGGGGTTGAACTTATCATGCTCCCAAATATAACTCGCATCGACCTCATCCATTTCAGTTTCTTCTTCGAGTTCATCCAGGCATTCGGTACCACCGAACATATCCAGGATTAACATGCCATCGTCTTTGAGGCCATCGAGTGCTTTGGCAAAATAACCCCGCAGTTCATCTCGGGTTTTAAAAATACAAAAACTAAAATTTAGTGCGCAGGTGATATCCACTTTCGGCTCAACCACATCACGCACATCGGCCTCGATAATCTGCAAACGACTGGCCACGTCTTCACCGGCCGGTTTGATGTTGCGCTCCTCACCCCATTTTAAGGTATCCGGGCAAAAATCAACGCCTACCGCCGTGCGCTCAGGGTCGGACTTACACCACTCAACGGATAAATACGAGGTGCCACAAAAGTCCTCTTTCATCGACAAGGGTTTTTTATCGCGTAGCTTTTGATATGTTTCCTCAAAAAACTCGACCTCATTTTCCGGCGCCTGTACAGCATATTGGTACATCTCATGACGATCGGCTAATTCCGCCTGTGTCGGATTATTCTCAGAATTCATATTATTCGTTCCCATCGATTTCCTCTGCGGCCTGTTTAATAAAGGCGCTAGTATATGTCTTTTTGAATAGTGAATCTCGCCGATTTATCCTCAAGGCTGTGATAAAATCATCATCATGAGCAAAATTAACCTGAACAAAACCCGTCGTGTTGCGGTGGGCGATATTATGGTCGGCGGCGATGCCCCGGTGGTCGTGCAATCCATGACCAATACCGATACGGCCGAAGCGGAAAAAACCGCACAGCAGATTGTCGAACTGGCTAAAGCGGGTTCGGAGCTGGTGCGCATCACCGTTAATTCAGATGCCGCGGCGGAACAGGTACCGCTAATCCGCGATCGAGTCAACCAGCTCGGTGTGGATGTTCCCCTTATTGGCGACTTCCATTTCAATGGCCATAAATTATTGGCGACCCATCCCGGCTGTGCCGAGGCGCTTTCCAAATATCGAATCAACCCCGGCAACGTCGGCCGTGGCAAAAAACGCGATGAACAATTTGCCCAGCTTATCGAAATCGCCTGCCAATACGATAAACCCATTCGTATCGGCGTGAATTGGGGCAGCCTCGATCAGGCGATACTCGCCAGCACCATGGACGAAAACGCCAAAAGCAAAAACCCACTCGATGCCAAACAGGTCATGTATCAGGCCATGATTCGCTCCGCACTGGAAAGCGCGCAACAGGCACAGGATATTGGCCTGGCCCAGGACAAGATCATTCTCTCCTGCAAGATGAGCAATGTGCAGGATTTGATCGCAGTTTATTCTTCACTGGCCAAACAAAGCACCTATCCATTGCATCTTGGCCTCACCGAAGCCGGCATGGGCAGCAAAGGCATCGTCGCATCAACGGCAGCCCTGGCGGTGTTACTGCAGCACGGCATTGGCGATACCATTCGTATCTCTCTCACGCCCGAACCCGGTGGTGATCGTACTCAGGAAGTGATCGTCGCGCAGGAAATTCTGCAATCAATGGGACTGCGATCGTTTACCCCACAGGTTATCGCCTGCCCAGGCTGCGGCCGAACCTCGAGTACCTATTTCCAACAGCTGGCGCAGGAGATTCAATCCTATTTACGCAACAACATGCCCAACTGGAAACAGAAATACTCCGGCGTCGAAGACATGACCGTTGCGGTGATGGGCTGTGTGGTAAATGGCCCGGGGGAAAGCAAACACGCCAACATTGGCATCAGCCTGCCGGGTACCGGCGAAAAACCGGTGGCACCTGTTTATGAAGACGGTGAAAAGACGGTCACCTTAAAGGGTGACCACATTGCTGAAGAATTTCAAGCTATCGTCGAAACTTATATCCAGCGTCATTATTAGCCTACTAATGACTGTTTGTTTATATTTGTTTCGATCGTTTCAATAGAATATTGTGATAATCGCGGATACGTTGTACGTATCGAACCGGCTCTCGACCTCGTGCGTATCCATATTTTAATGTCTGGTAATATTTTTTCTGCGTTAATAACGGGAATATTTCGCTGATCTCATGCCAGACATCCGGGTTTTTATCCAATCGCCGGGCTAATGTACGTGCATCGTAAACATGCCCCATACCGACATTGTAGGCCGCCAGCGCAAACCAGATTCGATCCTTACCGGTAACACTTTGCGGAACACGTTTAATAAGACCGCCAAGATATTTTGCCCCACCGTGAATACTTTGGGTCGAATCCAGACGATTTTTTATACCGACTTCTTTCGCCGTCGTCAGGGTTAGCATCATCATACCACGCACACCGGTTGGGCTGCGTGCATTAGCTTTCCAGTGCGACTCCTGATAAGACTGGGCCGCCAGCAGTGTCCAGTCGAGATTATTTTTATTTGCCGCGCTTTTAAAATGCCGCTTGAATTTTGGCAAAACCGTTTGAATACGACTGACATATTTTCGCGTATCGACATAATCGAACACCTCGATATAACCGTAATAATGTTCAAGCAAGGCTTCCAGTTTCCCACTATCACGAAACCCCTTAAACCAGTCGTCGATTTTTGCCTTTAATTTTGTCGCCTGCTGCGGCATGGCCCAGGCCAGGGCCTCAGGTTTCGTGAGATCAAAACGTACACGTAATTCTGGATAATAGCGCCGATTCATCGCAACAATATGTGAATCGGCTACGGTGCATTCTATTTTTTTAAGCCATACACTTTCGAGTAAGAATTCGGTGCCGGTCGCATAGTCCGTTTGCCAGGCAATTTCTTTATTTAGTTCGCTAAGCATTGTCAGTTTTTCTGCGTAGCTGGTCTCCGCAGGCACTAATAATTCCACACCAACGAGATCCGAAATTGTTTTCGGTTTGGGGCCGCCATGACGACACACCACCTGTTGTTGCACCTCCTGATAGGTCGGGCCAAACAAAAACAGGGCCTGTCGATCCGGCGTCCGGGTTAAACCTGCTGCCGCCAGATGCGCTTCACCCGATTGC
>QILH01000058.1 GCA_003233255.1 Gammaproteobacteria bacterium
CCTGCGCACCGCCGGGTTTCGCTGCATCAGGACCAGGATCAGGATCAGCAGCCATTACAGGATTGCCTGTTAACCCAATCAACAAACAACCACACGTAACACGCAGACACAACAAAGCCATGGAACGAATACACCGCTCCCTGTGTACATCATTAAAGAATGATTGACGGTAAAAATTCAGCAAATGAATACCCGCAAGCCTCTTCCTGTCAGCACAGACTGACTGCTTAGTGATCGTTTTGTCGTTGTTAACGACTTGATTTCACAAGCTGATGCAGGTTTGGTGCCAGATTAATGGCATTGGATACGGTCATGATTAGCGGCGTGGTGAAATGATAAAAAAAGGAAGAAGAGCAAGCACAGGAAGCCTTGCTTGTTACACAGGGTAAAAATTATACGTTGGTCAAAAAGTGTGCGGGTAATAATTTTCCTGTTTGGCTCTCGCGGAGATTTGATATTTTTCGGTCAACATGTAAACCAAAGCCGTGCATAAGTTTAACGAAGCTGGAGGATTTCAGATTGCCGGAATTTTTACTTTGGGCCCAAATATTGAAGCCAATCATAATACGGGATGAAATGAGGTATTTCCGTGTTTCGCCAGTAAACCATAGATTGATTCTCCAATTTCCCGAACAAACATGCTGCACACAACATATTGTTTTTGTGGTATTTTATGCGATGAATCTGGCCGTGGGGAACCGGATACCAGGAAAATCTGAAATAAGTCACTGCCGGGACAGGCGTCAAAGTGACGCATTTAACTGCGTCACTTTGATACCGACTTATACTGTTAAATTTCTTGGAAATTCATTGGTACACATAAAAACATTATAGGGATATATTATGGAAATATCAGTGGCGACAGCTACATTTTGGATTAAAAAAATAAATATTGTTTCAAAGAATTTGGTTGATTTATATAAGAATAATAAGAACAAAAAGATGCGAGCCATCAAAGATAGAAATCCAAGACAAGATCACTTTAAGTTCCGCGGAATAACAGATAAAAGCGACCCGGGAAAGATAGAGCTATGCTCCAACCGGAAAGGCTTCGAAGATATAAAAGTTGCATTTAATTCCTTCAATAATCGTTTTGATATATTCAGCCCATCAGTTAAAAGCTTTAATAACCGATATATAAGAAGACAAGTAGCAAAAACAACTGCATATGGTAAGCAATATTCTAAATACTTGTCTTTGTTCCATAAAAATAAATTCTCAAAATTTATTTTCAAGGATGGTGAAAAATACAAACCAGAAGATATTATTGAAAGTAATAGTAGAATAACCTGGATAAAAGGAGATATAGGGTGCGGTAAGTCGACTTTTATATCTCACATGTGTCACGCGATGGTTCCAATTGTAAATAAGGGGCATCGAGCAATCATGTGTATAAACTTCAATGAAGATAAGCTGAAGCCTCATTATGAAGTTGATTCAGGTGAAGATAGTTTAGTTATTGATAATGCAAGCCACAAGAAAATTATTTACAAAATTTTGAATGAATCATTTAGAAAAAATTTCACAGAAGTTCCCTATATTAATAACGAAATTGACTTTATAAACGTAATTAAAAGGTATTTTCCTAATACTCCAGTGACAATTATCGTAGATAATTTGGATATGTTTTATGATCAATCATCAACATTAATACTTGAGGAAGAGGATCATAAAGAAGAGTTTCGTAAATTCTATAATAGTAAAAAGTATACCCATATCGCTGTCGAATGGTTAAATTTTGTACTGAGCTACATTAATTCCCCCGATGCCCCGTTAAACGTAAATTTCATTTTTGGTGTTAGGTGCGAGACTTATGATGCATTAATATCAACAGTGAAGAAGCAGTTAACCAACCCTTCTGTAGGGAAAAATATCCCGAACATTGAAAGAAAAATATCTCTCAGTTCTCCTGATGTTTCAGATGTAATAAACAAAAGATTTGAGATGGTGCGTAATCCATCTTCTACTGATAATGACTACTCTTCACTTAAGAAATTTTTTATAAGTTACGGTGAGCAGTCTATAGACATTAAGATTCATGGCATGAGGCATCTTATATCTAGCCTGAATGAATTTTGTGAGCTAGGGGATGATATTTTTTATCCGGAGTGGATGGTTGATATTTATATCTATCTTGATGGGTATAAAAAATACTCGCAGTGTGATTGTGGCATACTAAATATGTTCCTGGTTAATATTGATTATAGAATTGATAGAGATAGAAAAAGAAATGAAAAGAAATACCCAGAGTACTCTAAACAGGATCACTATCAGTCATATTGGTTGAAGTATCTTATATCTCTATACTTCCATAAAAAGTTGACTAATGAGCTAGTTGATTCTGATATTCTCTACGGGGATTTCGATAGTTATGAGCGAGGGATATTTAATTCTTCATTGTATAGTTTAACTAGAGATACTCATGGCAGGCTAGTGTCGTGTAATCATAATCACACTAACATAGATACAGACGACTATTTTCTTGAAAAACAAGATCGACTCGGGCTTCTCTTTGAAAAGGAAGTGTTTTTTAGTTTTACATACTTATCTGTAATTGTTGATGATGATTATCTTGAAATACCAAGGTTAAAAGACGATGATATGAATGAGAAATTAAAAAAAATATTTGAACATCCATTTGTTTACAACTCAATATTCTCCAAAAATGACGAATGGAAGGAATGGTTATTTATATCGATTACTAAAGTTTACGTGTTTATGAATATTCTTAGATCGAGCTTAGATAATTATGAAAGTGGGAATATTTCTTTCTTGGAGGACTGTGATATTGATTTCGACAAGACATTAAAAAGTATCGATCGTCAAGTAAAAGACATTGCGAAAACCTTATCAATTTCTGAACTGGATATAGATGATAAGTTACTTGAGGTTTCGAATTTTAATACCACAATCAATAGCCATCTTGATAAGCACTTTTCTCAATACAAGACATTTGTCGACAGACGGAAGTCTATTAAATAAAATGCCCATAAGAAAAAAGGGTCAAGTCGCTTTATATCAGTAACAATAGCAATAGCAATTAACACGCGACCTGCCCCTTTTGATTTCATGCAACGATGGGGGCTGGCACCCTGTGACTCAGATCAATTTTTGCCGTATGGATTTGGATAGTGCTGGTAAAAAATTCACGCACAAGGTTTTCACCCAACATCCCCATAATAAGTGGAATGATGCTTGAAAGTACCAGCCAGTTACTGAGAGGAGAAGCATCTTTAAAAAACATGAACGAAGCAAGTGCAGCCAAACTCGTGAGCACAAGAAGTGATCGTGTGACCAGCGTAAATGTATATTGTGTTTTCATATTTATCATCCTGAATGTTTGATTATATTGTCCTGATAACAAGCCGTAGCCAAGATATCGACGTCAAGACGTAGCAAATGGCGTGCCAAATATTTTATTCCTATATTATTCAATAATTTATTCAATAATTATCGTATCTGCTCTGGCGACGGTTAAAACAAGTGTCTCTCTGAAGAGACGGTGAGTCTGAGCAAAAAGAAGAAAACCGTGCAATATAGTCGATTCGGCCTGTCGTAAAACAGCGACATCCCACAATGATCTGTAATTTGAAAGAGGCAACAACAGAGGGGCTTTGCCTATAGGGGCTAGTACAGGTAACAGAATAAGAAGAAAAAAAGGGGGTATTGCTTGATATTGCACTAACGTAAAACCACACCAAAGATGTGATGTCATCCGAGAAAACCCTAAGACGATCTCAACGTTCACTGCTAGCGCACAAACTCCGGCTCGCATTTCTCGGCGCGGTATCCCTTTGATATTTTGCAATGAATATAATCACCAACGGAACATATCATAATTCACGCCATATGGTATTATATACCATATGTCAGCACAATTAATCTTCCGGGATAAATACATTTACGCTGATGGAGCCATACGAGAGATGATAATCTGGCACCTGCCGGACACGGATAACTTAAGACCACACGGCCTTAAATACCGTCTGTATTACGGCTTTCCTGGCAAATGTCTGGTTCGCCATGACAACGAACGAGGTAAAGGTGATCACCGACATAAGGGTGACCGGGAGACATCATATTCTTTCATTTCAGTTGAACAATTACTCCAGGATTTCAAGGCAGATATCGAACGATTGCGAGGTGAACAGCATGAGTAAACAACATATTCATATTGGCGTAGAAGATGCGAATCGTGGCTTTAAACGTTTCGCCGAGACCTGGCGCAAGGCCGAAGCCGGTAATGTCGAACAGCCAGAAATACACCTTAATTTTGAGGATTTTGCCATGCTGGCTTCGATACTGACGCCCAAACGCCTGGAGTTGATGAAAATATTACGTCAGCATGGACCGTTGAGTGTCCGGGCATTATCGAAACAGCTGAAGCGTGATTACAAAAATGTTCACGTCGATGTCAGCGCTCTGGAGAAAGCAGATCTTGTCCAACGCAACGAAGAAGGGTTATTGATCGCCCCCTGGGATGTGATTGATGCCCATGTGCGGTTAGTGGCCTGAACAGTAATGACACACAATCCACCTCATCTTGGCGAATTTATTAAAGAAGTCTATCTATCACCTTTTGGCATTAGTTCGCGCAAGGTTGCAGAAAAGTTAAAAGTTTCTCCTTCCACTTTTAATCGTCTTATAAAAGGAGAAAACAACATATCCCCGAAAATGGCATTAAGACTTTCTAAAACGCTGAGGCGTTCCTCTGAAAGTTGGTTGTCAATGCAGGAAGCTTATAACCTGTGGCATGCGAAGAAGAATATAAATTTGCGTGAAGTGGAAAAGTTACAGATAAATGCGGCCTGATAGGGATAGGGAACAAACACATTATCGAAACAAAAAAATAGCGCAGACCAGTAACCGAAACTCTTCATGCAAGGCCCGTGCCAGACTTTCTTCCTGGGGTTCAAACCTCTGGATTCCGGCTAAAAACATGCCGAAATGACGGTGCTCACGGCAAGCTGATGGATCGTAAATCGCCCCTGCCCGGCTCTGTCTAAACCATCATGAATCGATTTCCCGTTTAAGTTCCGCGCTGGCAGCGGTTTTTGCCCTGTCCGACCGCCTCCTGTCTTTATCCTGATTTTGTGCATCTCGATAGGAATACTGGCAAAATTCCTCTAATATACGCCGCCTTTTGATGGCAAAATCCCTCAGCAGGAAGCCATCTCCGACCAGCCACAGAGAACTGACACATGCATGAAATCACCCCCGGGCAACGCTGGATCAGTGATACCGAACTGGATATGGGACTGGGTATTGTGCTCGCTACAGAGCACCGCACCATCAGCATTCTCTTTCCTGCCACTGGCGAACAGCGCACCTACGCCCGCCAGACAGCTCCCCTCACCCGTGTGGTTTTTGCCCCTGGTGATACGATCCGGAATCAAAAAAATGAAACACTGCGTGTCAATTCGGTAGAAGAACAGGATAGCCTGTTGTTTTACTGTGGAAAAACCTCCGCAGGAGAAACAACAGTTTGGCCCGAAGGACAACTGGACCATTGTATTCAGCTGAACCGGCCACGCGAGCGATTACTGGCCGCACAGGTTGATGCCAACAAGTGGTTTGAACTGCGCTATCAAACCCTGAAACATGCCAACCGTTTGGCACACTCCGATTTGTACGGATTGACCGGCGTGCGTACCAGCCTGATCCCCCACCAGCTGTTTATCGCCCATGAAGTGGCCAAACGTTACGCACCGCGCGTATTGCTGGCTGACGAAGTCGGACTGGGGAAAACCATCGAAGCCGGTTTGATACTGCACCAGCAATTATTAACCGAACGTGCCAGGCGTGTATTGATTGTGGTGCCGGAAGCACTGGTACACCAATGGCTGGTGGAAATGTTACGGCGTTTTAATCTTCGTTTCAGTGTATTTGATGAAGAACGTTGTGCAGGAATTGAAGAAAGTGATTCAACGGAAACGGAAAACCCCTTTGATTCCGAACAACTCATTTTATGTAGCCTGGATTTCTTGTGTAAAAGCAATAAGCGCAGCCAGCAAGTGCTGGCCGGTGAATGGGATTTTCTGGTCGTGGATGAAGCGCATCATTTGCAATGGTCACCCACGCAAAGCAGTGAAGAATATCAGCTTATCGAAGCACTGGCGAAAAAAACAAAAGGTGTATTACTGTTAACCGCGACACCGGAACAACTGGGTAAAGAAAGTCACTTTGCGCGTTTGCGTTTGCTGGACCCGGACCGTTTCCCCGACTTTGATGCTTTTGTGCAGGAAGAAGCCCATTACCGCCCTGTGGCCGAAGCGGTGGAGGAATTGTTGAATTCAGAAGACAACCCGGGCAACCACAATCAACTATCTGCACAAACACTCAACACCCTGCGGACAGCACTACCGGAAACCGAAAATCTGTTATTAATCGATTTACTCATCGCTGAAAACAATGATGATGCAGAAAAAATCAAGCAACAACTCATTGAGCGACTACTCGACCGGCACGGTACCGGCCGCGTGTTATTTCGCAATACCCGTACCACGATAAAAGGCTTTCCCGCACGACAGGTGAATGCCTGTCCCTTGCCGTTCCCCAAACAATACGCCGATGCCTGCAAAGACTTTGCAGAAACCAATACCGCAAGAACCTTGTCCGGCGTAAAAAACCTGCTCTGTCCTGAACAACTCAGCCAGCAAGACCCGCACAACCCCGTATGGACATCTTTTGACCCCAGGGTGGAATGGCTGATTGATACACTTAACACACTCAAACCACAAAAAGTTCTGGTCATTGCGGCCAATACAAAAACCGCACTCGACATCGCGCAAGCCATTAAAACAAAAACAGGCACACATGTGCCCGTGTTCCATGAAAACCTCAGTATTATTGAACGCGACCGTGCAGCAGCTTATTTTGCCGATACCGAAAATGGCGGACAAGTCCTGATTTGTTCCGAAATCGGCAGCGAAGGCCGGAATTTCCAGTTCTCACATCACCTGGTATTATTTGATTTACCCCTGAACCCTGATCTGCTGGAACAACGCATTGGTCGACTGGACCGCATCGGTCAAACCGATATTATTCAAATTCATGTACCCCACTTTGCCCATAGCCCGCAGTCATTATTGTTTGACTGGTACCAACAAGGCTTGTCTGCCTTTGAACATACCAGTCCTGCAGGTGCCAGCGTGTTTGCAAAACATAAAGAACAACTACTGACGGCACTGGTTTCATCCGCAAAGGCCAGTGGTAAACCAGAAACACACCAGGCATTAATCAGCTCCACACAAGAACTCGCAAAAACACTCAATGACCAATTGCACAAAGGTCGCGACATCTTGCTGGAATACAATTCCTGTTTACCCGCAGTTGCCCATGCCTTGCAAGAAAAAGCCCTCCGGGAAGATACAAACACCACCATCGAAAATTATCTCAATAATGTATTCGACTGTTTTGGTGTCGATACAGAAATTCACAGCACCGGCTGTTATATCGTGAAGCCCGGCGAACACATGCATACACACTACCCCGGACTTGACAGCGACGGCATGAAAGTCACATATGACAGAAATCTTGCGCTATCAAACGAGGATATGCAATTTATCACCTGGGAACACCCCATTGCCACAGGAGCCCTGGAACTGGTGCTCAGTAATGAAACTGGCAACACCGCCCTGATCGCCATAAAACACCCCGGACTGGATGCAGGCACACTCTGTCTGGAATCTGTATACGTGCTGGAACCTGTCGCACAAAAAGAATTACAGTCAAAACGCTACCTGCCACCAACGACCATTCATCTGGTTACAGATCAAAATGGAAAAAATATCAGCCGCACATTACGCCATGAACTGATTAACCAGTTACTGATCCCTGTTGATGTCGATACCACAAAAAATGTAGTACGCTCTCATACCAGTGAAATCAAGGCAATCATTGAATCCTCCGAGCAACGGGCAAACGAGGAAAAACCCCGATTAATTGCCAAAGCCCGCCAACAGGCAATGACCACCCTGGAAACCGAAATAGAACGCTTGCAGGCATTAAAAGCCCATAACCCCAATGTACGTGAAGAAGAAATCCGGTTTTTCGAAGATCAGCGGGAAGCGGTCAGGATGGCACTCTCGGCAGCAACCTTACGTCTTGATGCGACCAGAATTATTATTGCGACATAACCGGTAACGACATCAAGCCTGGTACAAGAGGCAGCATGACAATGACACGATTTTTACCGTTTCTACAGTGGTTTAAACTGATAACGCCTGCAACGCTAAAGGCAGATATTATTGCCGGGTTTACCGGAGCCGTCATTGTACTTCCACAAGGCGTAGCATTTGCAGCGATTGCCGGGCTACCACCGGAATACGGTCTGTATACTGCCATGGTCACTCCTGTCATCGCCGCTTTATTTGGATCATCCTATCATCTGATTTCTGGTCCGACCACAGCCATATCCATTGTTGTATTTTCAGCGATCAGCCATCATGCAGACCCCGGCACACCAGAATTCATTCAACTGGCACTGACATTAACCTTCCTTGCGGGCATCTATCAACTTGGCTTTGGACTGGCGCGACTGGGGGCATTGGTTAATTTTGTATCGCACACGGTGATCATTGGTTTTACCGCAGGTGCGGCAATTCTCATTGCCACCAGCCAGATGAAGCATGTGCTGGGTACCAGTATTCCCAAAGGTGAATCTTTTTTTCATACATGGATAGATGTATGGAATCAGACCGGAAACTTCAACCTGTACATCATCGCAGTATCTGCCAGCACATTGATTTCAGCCTTGTTAATAAAAAAATTGACGCCAAAAATTCCTTATTTGTTAGTTGGTTTGATTATTGGCAGTATAGTCGCGCTTGTATTGAACGGGGCTGAGTATGGAATAACAATGGTGGGCGAGATCCCTGCACATCTACCGCCATTTTCAATGCCAGACTTTTCATTGGCGACGATCCAGATATTGGCACCTGAAGCCTTTGCAGTAGCACTACTGGGACTGATTGAGGCTGTATCAATCAGCCGGGCAGTAGCGACAAAATCAAACCAGAGAATCAACTCTAACCAGGAATTCGTCGGCCAGGGTTTATCAAATATGGTCGGCAGCTTTTTCTCCAGCTATGCCGGTTCCGGTTCGTTTACACGCTCGGGGATCAACTACGCAGCGGGAGCAAAAACACCACTGTCTGCGATATTTTCTGCTGTATTTTTGATGTTGACCGTTTTATTGATTGCGCCGCTTACCGCCTACTTGCCAGTAGCAGCGATGGGTGGCGTAATCCTCATCGTGGCCTATAACCTGATCGATTTTCACCATATCAAAGATGTACTTAAAAACAGCAAATCAGAAACAGCTGTTTTATTGGTCACGTTTTTTTCAACATTATTTCTGGAACTGGAATTCGCTATTTATCTTGGCGTTATACTTTCGCTTGTTTTGTTTCTGGCACGCACATCTATCCCGGAAATCCCAACCCTGGGGATTGATGTTGACGATCAAAAACGTCCACTTATTAACATTAATAAAAAACCTGTCAACCAGTGTCCGCAACTAAAAATTATTCGGATCGACATGTCGATTTACTTTGGCTCGTTAAACCATATTCAGGACAGAATTCATAGCATCGTTGAACATCAACAGATTTGTCATATTTTGATCGATGCCAGCGGTATCAATTTCATCGATCTGAGTGGTGCTGAAATGCTCATCACCGAAAACAAGCGACTACAACATCATGGAGGAGGGCTGTATTTTACCGGGTTGAAAT
>QILH01000102.1 GCA_003233255.1 Gammaproteobacteria bacterium
GTGAGTCATCAGGACGGATTTGATTATAAAAATATTGAAACCAACAAAACCCGTTTAATCGAGCGCATCGAACGACTAAAACAACAGAGCAGTATGGGCGAGGCAGGGGAGTATTACTCCGAAGTTAATTTTATGGCCGAGGATTGGATAAAGAGTTTGGCTGAACATTTGTCGTCGGCACTCATATTGCTAATTGATTATGGTTATCCGCGTTCAGCCTATTATCATGTGCAACGCAACATGGGTACCTTGATGTGTCATTATCAGCATCGTGCGCATTCAGACCCATTAATTTATGCCGGGATTCAGGATATCACGGCGTTTATCGATTTTACCGCAATGGCAGATGCCGCATTAGACGCCGGTATGGAGGTTCGTGGTTTTAGTACGCAGGCACATTTTTTATTAAACCTGGGTCTATTGGACAGGTTAGATACCCATAAGATAAATTCTTCCCCGGCAGAAATGGTCGAATTTTTAAAAGCCTCGGGTGAGGTTAAGCGGCTCACAATGCCCGGTGAAATGGGCGAGACCTTTAAGGTCATGGTACTGGCAAAAAATTATGATGGTAATCTTCCAGGTTTTGACCAGTTTGATATTCGTCATTTATTATAATTAAACAAATTGGAACGTTTCATATGACCATTACACAGATTTTAGTTTTAGCCCTGGTGCAAGGTTTGACCGAATTCCTGCCAGTCTCAAGTTCGGCGCACTTAGTATTAACCCCGAAGTTATTTGGTTGGCCGGATCAGGGCTTGGCATTTGATGTTGCCGTTCATGTCGGAAGTTTAATAGCGGTGATGAGTTATTTTAGAAAGGACATTTATAAACTATTAACATCCTGGACGAAATCTATAACGGTCAGGAGTCACACCGCGGAAAGTCATTTAGCCTGGTCGATCATTCTGGGTTCGATACCGGTGGGGTTGGGTGGATTATTGTTACATGATCTGGCCGACACGGTGTTTCGTTCACCGATCGTCATCGCCTGGGCGACAATCGGATTCGGTTTGTTATTATGGATCGTTGATTATTATATTGTGCACCGTAAGCCTATAGAAAATATAAGTTATGGTTCGGCCTTGTTTATCGGCTGTTCACAGGTATTAGCCTTGATCCCTGGAACCTCTCGTTCCGGGATTACCATGACCACGGCGTTGATGTTGGGTTTCACGCGTCAGGCCGCTGCACGATTTTCATTTTTGTTATCTATTCCGGCGATCGGAATGGCGGGTGGTTACAAGGGCTTAAAGTTGATCGAGCTGCCGGAGATTGCCTGGAGTGATGTTATCTCAGGTATCGTGCTATCAGCGCTATCGGCCTATGTCTGTATTCATTTTTTTCTGAAGCTACTGGACAAGTGGGGAATGTTTCCCTTTGTCGCGTATCGTTTGTTGCTTGGTGCATATTTATTATATGTCTTTCTTTGAACGACAGGATCTGAAATGGTTTAGCGTATGGTGGGTGTTGGGCTACGGCTGGATAAGTTTAGTCTGGTATTTATCCTTAATGTCGATACCGCCCGAGATGTATCCAGACTATGCTTTTAACGACAAGATTGGCCACTTTCTTGCCTACGCCTGGTTGATGTTCTGGTTTGGAAATTTATACCGAAGTTTACCAGCACGATTAATTTTTGCCGGATTATTTATTTTAATGGGAATAAGCCTGGAAATACTGCAAGGCATGGGGCAGGTCAGGCAGTTTGAGTATTACGATATGCTTGCAAACACTATCGGAGTTTTAATTGGTATGGTTATGATCTTGATGCCATTGGCCAATGTTCTAGTCTGGGTTGAAGGTTTTTTAAAAATCAGTTATGACAAAAAATAAAAAAACAGGCCGCGATATGGTTTATGCAAACCAAAAAGATATGCTGGTTGATTTTGTTTTCGATGAGAAGGTCGCCCATGTTTTTCCAGACATGATTCGTCGGTCAGTACCCGGTTATGATGTCATTATCCCATTGCTAGGCGTGTTTGCCGAAGTTTATGCCCGGCATGACTCTAATATTTATGATTTAGGATGTTCATTAGGGGCGTCGACCTTAGCCATGCGTCGGCGAATTACCCCGAACGGATGCCGGATCATTGCGATTGATAATTCTGAATCCATGGTTGAGCAATGCCGCGTGAATATACAGGAAGATAAAAGCACGGTTCCGGTTGACGTGCTGTGTGATGATATCCTTGATGTCGCTATCAAGAACGCTTCAATTGTAGTGATAAATTTTACTTTGCAATTTATAAAGCCAGAGCTTCGCAAAAAACTTATGCTCGATATATACAAAGGGCTCAATACCGGTGGTATTTTATTAATAGCAGATAAAATTGTGTTTGATGATCAGCAGGAAGCTCGATTTCAAACCGACATGCATACCCAGTTTAAACGTGCAAACGGCTATAGCGAGCTTGAGATTGCCCAGAAGAGAACGGTGTTGGAGAATATATTAATAGCCGACACGATAAATCAGCATCAGCAACGTTTAGCCAGTGTTGGTTTTGTGGATATAAATACATGGTTCCAGTGTTTTAATTTTGCTGGCATCTGCGCTATCAAATCGTAATCATTTAATATTATGTTCGACTATCCAGAATCCCTGTTTTCAGAGTTAGCGTTACTGGGTTTTTCTAAACAGATTTCTAGAATAAAAAAACAATGTGCTAAGAATTTTTCAGCGACTTACCATGGTGATTTTGAAAAATGGAAGAAGGCTATAGCTTGTCTTCCTGATGTTAAACCCTCCCGCATTGATCTTGATCGTGCCGATATATTAGTAGGTCAACCGTCGGATCTAAGCGAATCAGAATTACCGATACTAGTAAAGCAACTAAAACAATTTCATCCGTGGCGTAAAGGGCCGTTTAATATATTTGGACAGTATATTGATACGGAATGGCGTTCTGACTGGAAATGGGATCGATTAAAAGAAGATATAAGTCCACTTGGCGGGCGCAAGGTTCTGGATATAGGATGCGGCAGTGGTTATCACTGTTGGCGGATGCGAGCAGAGGGTGCACAGTTTGTATTAGGCATCGATCCGACCCTGTTGTTTGTCATGCAGTTTTTTGTCATGCAACACTATATTCAGGACACGCAAGTCAATGTATTGCCGATTGGTCTTGCTGATATCGTTGGATCAAATTTAGAATTCGATTCAGTATTTTCTATGGGGCTGCTGTATCATCGTCGTGATGCGATGGAACATTTGCAGGAACTAAAACAGTGCTTGCGTGAGCAGGGCGAACTCATTTTAGAAACACTGGTTATCGACGATCAACATGGTGAGTTATTAATTCCTGAAGGACGTTATGCGCAGATGCGAAATGTCTGGTCAATCCCCAGTGTGAGTACTTTAGAAAACTGGTTAGTGCAGGCTGAATTTAAAAATATCCGTTGTATTGATGTTTCACCCACAACGTTCAATGAACAAAGAAGTACAGACTGGATGAGTTTTCAGTCATTACAGGATTATCTGGATGCGAATGATGATACTAAGACTATTGAGGGATACCCTGCACCGTTGCGAGCAATATTTATTGCTGAACGGTGATGCCAGGTTTAACTGTCGAGGTGTTTGATAAACTTAACGGATTCAAATTTAGTGCCGTTTTTGCAGGTTATATAACTTGTGTTTTGAAAAATATATTTTGATTTTTCGTAAAAAGAAACGGCATTTTTGGATGCGGCAATGTTAATTTCATTTTTCTTCAGTGAGCGGGCAACGTCTTCTATGTAACCTAACATGCGAGTGCCGATGCCTTTGCCGGTGTGTCCAGGTAAAACGTAAATAGCATCTACCGCTGATTCAGAAGGATCATATTGAGTAAATCCAACAATGGTTTCATCCACACAGGCAACAATTAGAATTCGATCGCTTAATAATTCATTGTAATGAATTCGCTTCGGAAAATTGGACATATAGGCTTCCAGTTCCGTTTTCGTATAATAATCTTTACATAACTCAAAAACGGATTCGGACATTAACGAGCAGATTGCATCGATATCCAGGATCGTCGCTGAACGGATGTTATACACTATGAAGTCTCTTTTTATTATTTATGATAATGTTTTTAAAAAAAATTTCCAGGCACATTAAATGACCTGGAAGATATTCTCGACATAGAGTATCGAATTTAACTACAAAAATAAAGATGTGATTATATTACCAATATATCGTAATTTTCTAATAGAATTTATGTAAATATTTTAACCAACAGACATGTATAAAACCGATTATTCCATTATAGAATTTGCGAAATGCAATTAAATTAATTATTCGGATAATTAATGTTCAGTTTATAATGAACCAAATATTTTTTTGCACACGGTATCGCCAATAAAAGAAATAATCGAACAAAGATTATTTTCTAGTCAATCCTGGTTACCTCAGCGATGATGCTTGTTCAAAAAATATCTTTTCTTTCGCTCGTAACTTGTTTCCATATCATCGCTGCGTATTGAGATCAATGACAAAACCCTTTCGGAAGAGCTCAAAGCTGGTCGGAAAGTAGACTTTATGATTAATTTTAATCGTCTAGCATGAACAAGTTTTCGATCAGAGAGTTTTACCGTGTTGCATGGTGTAAATTACGCCATCAGCAGAATATTTAATCGAAAATGTCCCGTCACCTGAACAGGTCGACGTCAGGTTAATGTATCAATCAGTCGTGTTTTGTTCGGTTATTCAGCAGGAAGTAACGTTGGTGAATAAAGTCGGTACGGACGCAATTGCCAGTGCTTCATTTTTTACCACCCCTCGAGCGTCCCTGGATATTTATAGCGGCTTTAATACCAAAAAGATTCAGTGAGTGATTCTATCAGGGCCAACCCGTTATTTTTAGTGGCTGGCCGTCAACAGGGCAATCCCGAGTGCGATCAAAATGCCCGAGCTAACATAGATTATTTTGAAACGTGTCGGAATAAACATGGCGATTAGTGCCGATAACAGGGCAATTAACAGTGAGCCAATGGCCAGTCCTGGCCAGTCCGTAACCGGTGAACGGTAAAATGAAATTGTAATGACGATGGGTAATGACCACAGCAAGGTTATGACAAACCGACGTAGAAAACTGCTTTGCGGTGGAGTCTTGATCTGACTGGATCCACCCAGTAATGAGCCAGCCGGAGGTCTGTATAAATTATTATCCTGCATGCCCCAAGTCTATCGCCCTGATCCATAGAAATCATATATTTTTTTAAATATTTATACATATCGGTTTAAAAAAAATGGCAAGCTAGGATAATGGATAGTATAAACTTTAATATCACATTAATAGTATGGTTTATTGGGTGATGGCAAATTCAGAAAAACTCAAAATTGGTCTTGCCCTTGGCAGCGGTTCCTCACGCGGTTGGGCGCATATTGGTATTATCAATGCGCTGAATGAAATCGGTATTGAGCCGGACGTTGTCTGTGGTTGTTCTATCGGCGGCCTGGTAGGTGCAGCCTACACGGTGGGTAATCTACAGAAACTGGAGGGTTGGGTTAAATCGTTAAGTAAAATGTCAACGGCGCGCTTTTTTGAAGTTAATTTTTCACTACGAGGATTTGTTAATCGCGATCGGTTTGAGAATTTTCTAACCGAGTACGTTTGCGCTGGCGATATTAAAATCGAAGAGCTAGATAGAACCTTTGCGACTGTTTCAACCGAACTGGAGTCTGGACGCGAAAAATGGTTTACTCGTGGTTTTCTAATAGATGGAGTGTGCGCATCCATCGCCATGCCCGGTTTATTCCCACCCTTTCAGCATAATGGTGTCTGGATGGTTGATGGTGCGCTGGTTAATCCCGTACCGGTTTCCGTTTGTCGGGCTTTAGGTGCCGATGTGGTCATTGCAGTAAATTTAAACAGTGACATCATTGGTAAGCACTTTGAAAATGGTAAAGTGATTGACAAAGAAATCCAGAAAGATGATAAAGAATCGGGTTTCCTTGATTCCATTCGCTCGTCAGCACGAGAGTATTCTGCTGCTTTATTCCCGAGTCTGAACCAGAAAGCGTCCATACCCGGTATTCTTGATTCGATTGCCGGTTCCATAAATATCACTCAGGATCGTATTACGCGCAGTCGTATGGCCGGTGATCCCCCCGATGTTGTATTGAAACCGAAACTGGGGCAAATTGGATTGTTAGAGTATTACCGGGGTGCAGAAGCAATTTCAGAAGGTTATGATTGCGTGCAAAGGATGTTACCGGAACTGAATTTTGTCTTAAAGGGCTATCACTAGCGGGTATTTTTTAGGCGCGCATACAAATCATGTTCGTCGCTATTTATAATCTCAACATTAATAAAGTCACCGACCTTAATGGTTTGGCGGGTTTCTGTTTCTATTATGACGACACCATCGATATCAGGTGCATCGGCAAAGGAACGGGCAATGATATTGCCGGACTCTTCCACATCATCAACCAGCACAGTTTGTAAGCTTCCGATCTTATTTTTTAATTTATTAGCGCTAATCTCGGCCTGTTTTAACATAAAACGTTCAAGACGATCCTGTTTGGTTTCTTCGTCGACATGATTGTCCAGTTTATTCGCTTCAGCGCCTTCAACCTCGGAATACATGAAACAACCCACCCGATCGAGTTGCGCTGACTCTAAAAAATCTAACAATTCATTAAAATGTGTTTCGGTTTCGCCTGGAAAGCCAACAATAAACGTTGAACGAATGGTTATATCTGAACAGATCTCACGCCATCGTTCGATTCGTCGTAAAACATTCTCGCTATTAGCCGGGCGTTTCATTAATTTTAAAATGTCTGGACTGGCATGTTGGAAAGGAATATCCAGATAGGGTAGTATTTTTTTGTCGGCCATTAATGGAATAACCCGATCTACATGCGGATAGGGATAGACATAATGTAAGCGCACCCATATTCCAAATTGTGACAGGGCCTGTGCCAAATCAGTCATGTGGGTTTTAAGAGGTTGTCCCTGCCAGAAACTCGGTCGGTATTTAACATCAACACCATACGCACTGGTATCCTGTGAGATAACTAACAATTCTTTAACACCAGATTGCACGAGGTTACTGGCTTCCTGCATGACGTCCTCGATTGGACGACTAACCAGATCGCCACGCAGGCTTGGGATAATACAAAAGCGACAGCGGTGATTACAGCCTTCAGAAATCTTTAGATAAGCATAGTGTCGGGGAGTGAGCTTTACGCCCTGCTTTGGAACCAGATCAACAAACGGATCATGCGGTTTGGGCAGGTGTTGATGAATGTGTTGCATTACTTCCTGCTGGGCATGTGGGCCCGTTATCGCCAGCACGTTGGGATGAGTTTGTTTAACGATATCTCCTTTGGCACCCAGACAGCCCGTCACGATCACCTTACCGTTTTCGGCGAGTGCTTCGCCAATCGTATCAAGCGATTCGGCGATGGCGTCATCGATAAATCCACAGGTATTGACCACGACCAGATCGGCGGATTGAAAATCCGGCACCAGTTCATAGCCTTCAGCTCGAATTTGAGTGAGGATATTTTCAGAATCAACGAGGGCCTTTGGACATCCGAGGCTAATAAACCCTATTTTGGCTATGTTATTTGTCATTAAAAGATGGCTATTAATTGAAATCGGGCTGCAATTATAGCGATATCGTACACATATGTATTGAGTAATGAGCAAGCTATCCGCTATAAATGGTATGCAGCTATTCACAACAGAAACTCAATCACATCGACGGGCATTAGTGATTGAACCTACCTTGCTGTGCCAGGGTATTTACAGTCAGGTGCTCAAGGGTTTGAATTTTGAAGTCGAGATTGTCAGTAACGGGCATGATGCTCTGCAGCGCATAAAGTCAGAAGCATTCGGCCTGATATTTCTTGCGATGGATTTGCCGGATACAGAAGGTTCTTCGTTGTGTGCTAAATTGCGAGCCTTGCCGCAGTCAATGAATATTCCAATTGTTATGTTAAATTCGGATGAGAGCGACATGTCTTCGCAAAAAGCATTAGTCTCTGGGGCTACCGAAGTCTTTCACACGAGTGAACTAAAAGAGCTATCAACGTATCTTGAACATTTTATTTCTCATATGGGTACAGATCAGTTTGTGTATGGAAAAATACTTTACATTGAAGAGCAACTGCCAGAGGCAATGTCGACTCAGCAGCTGTTAGAAAATGAGGGCTATGAGGTAAAGCATTTTACCAATGCAGATGATGCTTACAATGAATTACTTGCCGGGCATTATGATCTGATTCTGACCAATATTATGTTGCGAGGCAAAAAAACAGGTTATACTTTTATTCGTGAGGTACAGAAATTATCAGGTCGACTCTCAGAAATACCGATACTGGCTATATCAGCCATCAACAATATTCAACGTAAAATAGAATTGCTAAATTCTGGCGTGAGTGACTATATTCAAAAACCGGTGCTGGACGAAGAGCTTTTAGCGCGAGTACAGAACCTGGTTAATATGCGCCACTTGTTAGATCAAGTTGAACATCAGCGCACTGAGATGCGTGAGCTGGCGATGCATGATCAGTTGACAAAATTGTACAATCGACATTTTTTAATGGATATCGGCCCTAAAAAAATTCAGGAGGCACAACGTCATAATGTGCCGATTAGTTTTTTTATGATCGATCTGGATTATTTTAAAGAAATAAACGATAGCTTTGGACATGCAATGGGCGATCAGGTGCTGAAAAAAGTAGCCTTAACCTTGAGTGAGTTATGTCGTGTTGAAGATTTATGCGCTCGTTTTGGTGGTGAAGAATTTGTGATGATGTTAAGTCATTGCGATCATAATAATGCAATGAACAAGGCTGAATTAATTCGTGAGGCCATAGCGGTGATGGAAATTGAAAATATAAACATAACGGCGAGTATTGGCGTTGCCACCCTCGAGCCTAACGCGGATGCTGATTTTGATAGTTTATTTGCAGCAGCCGATAAGGCTGTTTATATGGCAAAAGAAATGGGACGAAACAGGATTGAAGTTGAGAGAACAGGAAAAATAATTAATTCTCTGAAAAAGGTTTAATGGCCATTTTAATCGATTTTATTCGTTGTTGGGTTAATTCGTCCGCTATTGCTTCGCCCTTAAAGCCACGCTCTATTATAGGTTGAGTTTTAATAGCAGCGGCAGCATCAAATGCGGCCTGTAACAGTGCAGGTTGTTCCATTTTTTTATCTTCGTAACCTGGACGACCACGTGCATCGGCTTCACAGGCTAATAAGAATATTTGAAAACGTTCTGGCCGTCTGAATCCATCCAGTGCTTTGATTAATTTTAGTATCGTATTGGCACGTAGTTCTTTGGCGCGGTGAAACTGTAAATGATGGCGAGTGACCTGTACCGCAATCTCACGATAGTCTTTTGGAACCTTCAGGCGATCTGACAAGGCCTTGACCAGAGGGACGCCTTTTTCTTCATGTCCACGGTGCGATGGTAATTCATCTTTGGGGGTGATGGCCTTGCCCAGGTCATGGGTCATGGCGGCATAACGAACGCGAGTATCCGTCGATAGTTTAGCAGCCTGCTCCATTACCATTAAGGTATGAATACCGGTATCGATCTCGGGATGGTGCTCAGCGGGTTGCGGAACACCGAACAAAGCATCGATTTCCGGGAAAATTCGAGCCAGTGCGCCACAGTCGCGCAATACTTGCAGGAAGCGGGCGGGGGC
>QILH01000301.1 GCA_003233255.1 Gammaproteobacteria bacterium
CCCACTTCAAGGATTTGACCCAGCTTCGAGTCATAGGCCTGCTCCAGCTCGAGTTTGAATTGTGCCGCCGGCATGTGCTGCAATTGTTCAGCCAGCTCGGGGCGGGTTGACCAGACGATCGAACTGTAACCATCATTCAAGGGCAAAAAGGCCAGTGGGCCGGTATCCAGAAAACGTTGCCAGGCGGTGTGCTGATGAGACTCAGAGGTCTTCACAGTAGCCACCAGGGCCGTGTGATCATAATCCCAGCCACGGGTACTGATGCCCAGTTGCCGTCGTACCCAGGATTGACTGCCATCCGCACCGACCAATAAGTTAGCACTTACTGACTGTTTGCCGACCTGCAGTTGCCAGCGATGATCAACACGCTGCATCTGCTCACAGGGCAAACCAAACAACCGTTCCACATTCGCAAGAGTGTTGAGTTTTTGATACAGGCTATTCAACATCACCCGGTTTTCGATGATATAACCTAACTGCGCCTGGCTTAATTCCGCACTATCAAAATGTACTTCGCTATTTAAAATGCCTTTACCGGTCTGTTCCCAGACGTGCATGTCGCGGAATGGCGAGACACGTTGTTCCACCATCGCAGGCCATACCCCGATCGATTCAAAGATATGTTGTGAGGCACGGGTGATCGCACTAACCCGCATATCATGGGCCAGTTTAAACGAGATCTGACCTTGATCCTTCGGATCGATGATCACCACCGATAAATTACTATCTGCTAACGCACAGGCCAGCGTGGCGCCAACCAGACCTCCGCCGATGATGGCAATGTCGACGTTACTCTCAATGGATACAGACACGCTCGTTCCTCACAAACCCAGCCCACGCGCGAGCAGCGAGGCCTTACCAACGTAACCCATGGCGTGGCGCGTTACGCGTTTACGCAACGGCGCAAACATATCCATCGCCATCAGCCCGGCGTTGCGCGCCACCACCAGTGGCGTGAAATTATTTGAAAAAACTCTGACCAGCGCATCAGTAAAGAGCATCGTAGTATTGTGATCTTTGCTGCGCCATTTGGCGTACTCGTTTAACACCGCCAGCTCACCGATATCCTGTCCGCTTTCGAGTGCTGTTTTTATTACTTCAACAATGGCCGCCACATCGCGCAGGCCAAGGTTAAAACCCTGCCCGGCCACGGGATGCAAGGTATGCGCAGCATTGCCAATAAAGGCGAGTCGATGGCGCACATGCTCCGAGATATGATTGAGTCCCAGCGGATAACTGGCCCGTTCACCAACCCGGGTAATCTTGCCAATGCGACGACCAAAACGTTTTTCCAGTTCGGTCGCAAAGGCCTGGGCATCCAGTTGCATCACCTGTTCGGTATTTTGTTGCGGCACTGTCCAGACCAGACCGTAACGATGTTCATCCTGGCCGTAAGGAACTAATGGTAATAACGCCATTGGCCCTGAACGGGTAAAACGTTCATAGGCAATATTGCGATGCGGTTTATCCAGAGCAAGATTCGCGATCACCGCAGATTGATGGTAATCCCAATGACGTTGACTAATACCCGTGGCCTGACGGACAAACGAGTCGGTGCCGTCGGCGGCAATAATCAGCTTTGTGGAGATGTCCTTAACCTTGCCGTTAACCTCGACGCTTAGCGATGCAAGCGAGGCGAAGCGTATTTCAGCACGAGAGGCGGGTTGAATATTAATGTCTGTTACTCTGGCTGGGGCCAGGATCTCCAGTCCGTTAACATCCGGCAAGGTCTTTAACAAACACTGGCCCAGCACACTGTTTTCAACCACATAACCCAGTGCCTCGGCATTTTGTTCTTCAGCATGCAAACGGGCCATGCCGGGATGACCGCGATCGGAGATGTGAATGGTGGTAATAGGACAGGCCTGTTCGGCAATGGCCGACCACAGATTTAACGCAGAAAATATTTGTCGGGAACTAAACGACAGGGCCACGGTGCGCGAATCAAAACTCGGCGGGGGCAGCGCGGCATAATCATAGGCCTCGATCAAAATAACCTTCGGTGCCGGTTCGAGCTGACCCAGAGCATACGCCAAACTGATGCCAACCAGTCCACCGCCGACGATCGCAATATCGTATTCCGTTTTATCGCCCATTATTCGTCACTCATTACCCATCGTCAGGATGCCATCATCGCCTCAACCTCATCGGGTTGTTTGGGCACGCCTTTACTCAGCACTTCGTTTCCGTCTTTGGTCACCAGCACATCGTCTTCGATTCGTATTCCAATATTGTGCCATTTTTTCGCAACCTTGCTATCGCGGTCGTTGATATAGATTCCCGGTTCCACGGTTAAGGTCATGCCGGGTTCAAACATGCGCCATTCATTTTCAATCTTGTAATCCCCGACATCATGTACATCCATGCCCAGCCAGTGGCCAGTGCGGTGCATGTAGAATTTTTTATAACTTTCTTTTTCGATCGCCTTCTTTTTCGAGCCGGTTAACAAACCGATTTTAATAAGTCCATCGGTAATCACCTCCACCGCGCATTCATGAGGCTCGTTCCAGTGATTGCCCGGTTTGATCTGTTCGATCGCAGCAAGCTGGGCATCTAACACAATTTCATAGATGGCCCGTTGCGCTTTAGAATATTTTCCACTCACCGGAAAGCTGCGAGAAATATCCGCCGCGTAATAATCATACTCCGCACCCGCATCAATCAATACCAGTTCGTTGGCCTTTAACTTACCGGCATTCTCAGTGTAATGAAGTACGCAGCCGTTTTCGCCCCCCCCGACAATCGAACTGTAAGCCGACTCACGCGCACCCTGTTGCATAAAGCTGTGCAACAGGGTCGCCTCCAGTTGATACTCGTACATCCCCGGCTCACAGGCCTGCATCGCCAGGCAATGCGCCCGCGCTGAGATCTCCGCCGCATTACGCATCGCCTTGATCTCATAGCTGCTTTTAATCAACCGCATATCATGTAATAGATGATCGAGCGAAACAAATTCACCGGGGGTATGAATACCCATGCGCGATTGTTTACGCAGTCGGTTTACCCAGCCGATTAAACGCTGGTCAAAATCCGGATGCGTGCCCATGGTGTAATAGACGCGCTGCTTGTTTTCCAGCAGGCCGGGCAGGATGTCATCGATATCATCGATTGGAAACGAATCGTCAGCCGCGTAATCCTGCACCGCACCATCCTGACCGGCCATACGCCCGGTCCAGGTTTCGGTGTCCTCATCACGCTCCCGACAAAATAAAATATATTCAGCCTGGTCGCGTCCGGGTACCAGCACCGCCACCGCCTCCGGTTCGGCGAAACCCGTTAGATAATAAAAATCGCTGTCGGCCCGATAGCTGTGTTCAACATCGCGATTGCGTATGCGCATCGGCGCCGTGGGCAGAATGGCCACCGCATCCGGCTCCATCATTTCCATCAAATGTTTGCGGCGGTTAATAAATTCCTGTTTGGTCATAGTCTTTTTTTTATTACCACTCAATGTACCGAGGTAGTGCTTTGTGCGGTATGGGATTGCAGGGTTTCGTTAAACAGCATCACTCCGACACGCAGGTATTCGACCAGTTCGGTTAATGACTGTTCCTCATCTTCCGAGTAATCCAGCTGGCCTACTGATACCTGGCTGATCTCGGTAATGTCATCAATAATTTCTCCCAGTTCGCCGCTGAACTGTTTCAGGTCGGTAATACCACTATAGCCGAGACCAAGTAAAAATCCCTGACACCAGTGCGCCATCGCCTCAGTGCGCACCTCCAGGTCAATATCGTCATCAGGGATCATTAATTCAAAGTTAAAATTGCCATTAGCCAGCGATTTTGAAATTTGCTGATAGAGTCCTTTAGTGATGCGCGCCGTCTCCTGTGCCAGCACATCGCCTCGGGCAATCGACGCTCCAATCTCCGGCACATGGGATCCTAGCCATATTGAATAACCACTTTCACCATTCACGCAGATAACCGCACTCATGGCCCCGTGGAATTCGGCCGCATCTGCAGCGATATCCAGATGCTCCAGAGCTGAATTGATGTCTAAATAACTAAATTCCTGCATTTGACGTACACACCATGGGGGTTGTTAGCGTATCTATATATAATAGGTACGAGGGCATGAATCCAGTATATCATGCCCAAACCTTTGAAACAGACCGTTGACCCGATCCGCGACTCGCTCTATATTGGTAACCGTAGCAGGTCACATGTCTGGAGAGACGGTTGGATATTAAAAAGCTCGAAGATCGGGTCGACGAACTCATATCAACGGTAGAGCGGTTGCGCAGTGAAAACAAGACCTTGCGTAATAGCCAAACCAGTTTGGTCACCGAACGCGATAATCTGATCAATAAAACAGAACAGGCAAAATCACGCGTCGACGCAATGATTAATCGACTCCGGGCGATGGATAATGAGTAGCGATCATAGCAAAGCCGTTTCGATTATGATCCTGGGGAAAGAATACCTGATCTCCTGTAATGATGATGAACGCAATAGCCTGATATCGGCAGCCGACTTCCTTGATGATAAAATGCGCGAGATCCGAGATGCTGGCAAGGTTATCGGCACCGACCGCATCGCCGTCATGGCGGCCCTCAATATGGCCCACGAATTGCTTGACCCGTCATCCGGTTCCAGTAAAGCCCCAGCTGACGTTGAAAATAAAATCAAAAATATTCAGAGCAAGATCGAAGACGCACTATTTCGCAGTCAACAACTGGAACTTGAGGCCTGAGGTCATTGGGCTCAGACTCCATAACAACGAATAGAATTAACTATCAATGGAGTCTGAGCCCATTGAAAATCAGTTTTGGGTGTTTCCTGTCGTATGCGTGATTGACCGGGATATTCTTGAGCCTTAATTTAAATCCCCAGGGGACAGAAACTTGCCCGTGTGTGCATGTCCGCCTCGTAGCGGAAAGCCTGATCGGTTGGTGATGACCCCGCCTTGAGCCTTAGGTTCGAGATACAGGTCTTAACGGTGCAGATGGGAAATACCCTCCCTTAATAATACGAACACGAATTGCGACGATGCCGACACGCAAACAACTACGAAACGAACTCAAACAACGCCGCAATACGCATTCAAAAGCGCAATGTCAGGAGCTCTCGTTGCAAATCTGTGAACACATACGCCGTAGTAAGCCCTTCACACATCGCCAGCGCCTTGCTCTGTATTATTCAATCGGTAATGAAGTCAGTCTTGAGCACCTGTTTCATTATGCCTGGACGCTAAACAAGACCCTTTTTCTACCCGTGCTAAGTCACTTCCCGAAGGGACATTTATGGTGGATCAAATTTCTCGAGCACACCCCCCTGTATCTGAATCGTTACCAGATCCCGGAACCTGTCCACCCCGCGCGTGCACGCCGCACTAAACTGCGCAGTCTCGATGTTATTTTTATGCCTCTGGTGGGTTTTGATGACAAAGGAAACCGCTTGGGTATGGGCGGCGGCTATTACGATCGCAGCTTAAGCCGGTGTTTTCGTCCTTCGACGGCCTGGCATCGCCCTGTTCGAGTAGGCGTAGCCTATAGCTGGCAGCAGGTAACAAGTATTCCAGTCGAAACCTGGGATATCCCGCTCGATGCCATCGTTACTGAACAGGGTGTCCACTGGTTTAATACAAAATAAAATTTGCGGCGTATTTCGATTATTTTAACCTTGCCAGACATTTACGGATAACAATAATTAATGACACGATGCTAAATCTGTTAAATAACGAGATCGTATTCAATTCAAGCGAATCAAAACACGATAAATGCTTAATCGCATGCGTTAAACCTGTTTTATCCAATTAAATATATAAAATTGATCAAACCAGGCTTCAGATCAGTACAAAATGAGGCCCATCACACTATTTTTACTAAAAAACTTAAGAAAATTCGATTATCAAGATCCCGATTCGCAATTTTTTCATTCAATAATGAATATCACCGTTCAATATGGCAAAAATCACCTACGTTGCCCTGAAAAATCACAAATAAATTCGTAATTCTGTTTTTATTACTCTCAAAATCGATTTTTGATCACTTAAAATTTAAAAATTACGGAAAAAATCCAGCTAATCGATGCAACTCGAAAAAAATGATCCTGAATCACGATAAAACCCCGATCATCTATTAAATATCACACTTAGTTATCCATATTTATTGTTTTTAGCACGCTCAAATGCACTTTAAGACGCTCTAAACTGCTTTTTTCTCTAAATTTTCATGGCAATTGAGTAAAAACAGTTAAAGTCGTGTGAGATTATTCTAATTAGCGCCTTAAAACTTTTTTCAGCGTTGTTTTATTTATACCTGAACCATATAACATTAAAATAAACGCTTCTCAGAACCTCGTTAATTGCTTGTTAAAGCATAAAGTACAAAACCAAAATAAAATTATCACAAAAATAACGATGAAATTGATTTTTAGCATTCCATTTTGATCTTTAACACCTGGCAAACACAGATTTAACACTCTAACCGTCGTTGAACGAACAAAAAAGCGAGTAATTAATAAAAATTCGATCGATTTTTTAGAGAAAAGTAATTAACAGGCAGATTTTTTTTGTTTTAAGCAAAATATTTTATACAAACGTCAAAATTTTGCACTTTTTATAAAACTAAATTAAAAAATGACGTCGCTTTAAAGAAATTTGAACGTAATTTAAAATAAATTTGATTAAAACTAAAATTTTTTAAAATACTGACGCTAAAACGTCGTCAAATGAACTTAAAAGTTGCAAAGATTGATAAATTAACTAGCGATACTAGCTTTTTGTATTGACTTAGCTATACTCCACTAAACTCAGTGTTCAACCTTTGGAGGGTTATAACATGGCTACAAAGAAAAAGGGTCGCAAAAAAGCGGCTAAGAAAAAGGTAGTTCGTCGTAAGAAGACGGCTGCCAAGAAGACTACGAAGAAGAAAGTAACGAAAAAGAAAGCAAAGAAAAAAGTAACAAAGAAAAAGGCCAAGAAGAAAGCAACAAAGAAAAAAGCCAAGAAAAAGGCCAAGAAGAAAGCAACAAAGAAAAAAGCTAAAAAGAAAGTAGCAAAGAAAAAAGCCAAGAAAAAGGCCAAGAAAAAAGCAACAAAGAAAAAAGGTAAGAAAAAGGCCGCCAAGAAAAAAGGCCGTCGTAAGAAGAAATAAAACTGGCTATTCAGCCCGACCTTGAACGATTTAGGTCAAACAGAATAGAAAAGGGCCTCAAACGGGGCCCTTTTTGTATTTTCCGTCCAATAATACCCTTGATCAAACCGTTCCTTAGTTTAAGAACAGCTCATAAGCTGGATTATGGGATTCCTGCCAAAATGGATAACCTAGCTCATCTAAAAATTGATTAAAGGCGGTTTCATCGCTCTTCGGCACCTGCATTCCAACCAAGATGCGTCCATAGGCCGCGCCGTGATTACGATAATGAAACAAACTGATATTCCATTTTTGGCCCATGTGGTTTAAAAAACGCAGCAGAGCGCCCGGCCGTTCCGGAAATTCAAACCGATAAAGGCGTTCGTCTTCGACACCCGCAACGCGACCGCCAACCATATAACGAATATGGATCTTCGCCATTTCATTATCGGTCATATCCAGTACCGGGTAATCATGCTCCTGCAGCGACTGCATTAGCTGATCTTTTTCCTGTTCACCGCTTACCATCTGCACGCCAACAAATACATGTGCATTATCAGGATCGGAAAACCGATAATTAAATTCGGTAATACCACGGGTTCCGACTAATTTACAAAATTGTCGAAAACTGCCGGGACGCTCCGGAACAGTGACGGCCAGCAAGGCTTCACGGCGTTCACCCAGTTCGGCGCGTTCAGCAACATGGCGTAGTCGATCAAAGTTCATATTTGCACCACTATCAATCGCCACCCAGGTCTGCCCTGTATCCGCTGTATCCTGCTGATAACATTTCATGCCGGCCACCGCCAGCGCACCCGCTGGCTCGGCGATCGAGCGGGTTTCATCAAATATATCTTTAATCGCCGCACATATTTCGTCGGTGCTGACCGTGATAACCTGATCAACACATTGCCTGGCCACTTCATAGGTTTTTTCGCCAATTTGCTTAACCGCCACGCCATCGGCAAAAATACCGACCTGTTCGAGTACCACACGTTCGCCTTGCTCCATTGCAGCCTTCAAACAGGCAGAATCATCGGCCTCAACCGCAACAATTTTTGTCTTGGGGCTAACCGATTTAATGTAGGCACTCATGCCAGCAATCAGGCCACCGCCCCCCACCGGAATAAAAATGACGTCCAGTTCTCGATCGAGTTGCTCCAGAATCTCTACCGCCACCGTGCCCTGCCCCGCCATCACATCCAGATCATCATAGGGATGAACGAAAACACTCTGCTCTGTTTCCATGATCGAATAAGCATGTTCACGAGCATCGTCGTAGGTATTTCCATGTAAAACGATTCTGGCACCGTAAGCGGTAACCGAATCGACTTTTATACTGGGTGTGGTTTTTGGCATCACAATCGTGGCCGCAATACCAAGCCGCTGCGCAGCCAAAGCCACCCCTTGTGCATGATTGCCGGCTGAAGCGGCAATAATCCCATGTTGCCTTTGTTGATCCGATAATTGGGAGATTTTGTTGTAGGCCCCACGCAATTTGAAGGAAAAGACCGATTGCAGATCCTCACGTTTCAAATAGACCGTATTCAATAAGCGTTGGCTCAGGATCGGTGCAAAATCAAGCGGTGTTTTAACCGCCACGTCATAAACCTTAGCCTTTTTAACCTTTTCTACTAACTCAGCAAGCATACTCTTCTCATTATTTATCGATAAACACTTTATTCAACAGATACATCCCTAATATAATGAGAGTTTGGCCTGGCGACAATGGCTGCAATGCACAAAGTGAAGAATCGGTAATCAGGAGTAAAAAATGACACAAGATGAAATGAAGCAGGCGGTCGCTAAAGCGGCTATCGAACACGTCGTAAAAGGCACCATAATTGGCATTGGCACGGGCTCGACCGCAAACTTCTTCATTGACGAACTGGCCACGATTAAACACCAGATCGATGGCGCCGTCGCCAGCTCAGAAGCCAGCGCTGAACGCTTACGCGGACATGGCATCGAAGTCATGGATTTAAATTCCGTGTCTGAGATTTCGGTCTATATAGACGGTGCCGATGAATCGAATAAATACCTGCACCTGATCAAAGGCGGTGGCGGTGCGTTAACGCGCGAAAAAATCGTCGCCGCAGTAAGCAAAAAATTTGTCTGCATTGCCGATGAATCCAAGTTAGTTGACGTCATGGGCCGCTTCCCATTGCCCGTTGAGGTGATTCCGATGGCACGCAGCTATGTTGCCCGCGAGATCGCGAAACTGGGCGGTCAGCCGGTATTACGTGAAGGTTTCACCACCGACAACGGTAATGTAATCCTTGATGTGCACAATATGGAGATCATGGAACCGGTCAAACTCGAAGGAAGACTCAATGACATTACCGGCGTAGTCACCAATGGCCTGTTTGCCATGCGCCCAGCAGATGTCCTGCTGCTGGGGACACCCAGTGGCGTAAAAACCATTACCTGAAAAAGTGGGGTCAGAGACGAATGGCACTTACTTAAGGCTTAAATGCAGCATAGGCCGTCATTCCCGCGAAGGCGGGAAGATCCTGCC
>QILH01000014.1 GCA_003233255.1 Gammaproteobacteria bacterium
TTGGCGGCTTTGTTAAAAGCGTCAATGGAGGGTTTGATGACGTGTGCAGCTAAAGCAGGCCCTGCGTATGTCTGTAAGCGCCATTTAATCGTGGTCTTTTTTGCTGCATGCACAAAGGGTGCATTCACCGTGGCGAGGGTTGCGGCCGCGCCTAATCCAACTTTTTTTATGAAATTGCGTCTATTTGTCATTTTCGTGGCTCCCTGTATTTTTAATTACTCGATGAATTGAATAGCTGTATTTTTAGCAAGGCATAAATCGGCTGGCCTGTGATGTAAAGATATTTACATATGATGCATTGTGAGGTCAAATATTTTATACTAAGTTGTATTCTCTATAATAATTCACCATGCTACACGCTTAAAAATAGTGCACCGACATGAGAAAAAAAACAGGCAAACAGACCCCTCAAACTATAGCTGAATTAATCCGTACCCGTTTTGATGAGTTCAAGCCGGCGGAACGACGGATCGCCAATCACCTGCTGGTTAATTATCCAATGGCCGGACTAGTATCGATCACCGAATTATCGGAGAGCTGCGAGGTTTCGGCGCCGACGGTGATGCGGACGTTAAAGCGCATCGGTTTTAGCAGTTTTATTACCTTTCAAAAAACACTGAAAAAAGAGCTGAGTAAGACCTTATCCGACCCGATCGCCAAACACAGTCAGTGGGCGACCGGTGCTCCGAAAGAACACATACTCAATCAAACCGCGGATTCGGTGGTGTCTAATCTTCGTGACACCATGAATCAATTAAGCCATGAAATGTTTAATGAAGTGGTATCTTTGCTAGCCGATCAGAAACGAAGTATCTATCTGGTCGGCGGGCGCATAACGTATTCGTTTTCAGATTATCTGGGCACGCACCTGGAAGTTATTCGCAAAGGCGTAGCGAAACTGCCTTCTTCAGTGAGTTTATGGTCGCATCGTTTACTGGATATGCAGCGTAATGATGTGCTGGTGATCTTTGACGTTCGTCGTTATGAGACCGACCTGTTAAATATTGCCGCGCTGGCTAAAGACAAGGGTGTGGTGGTGGTGTTGTTTACTGACCAATGGCTATCGCCGATCGCGGAGTATGCGACACATAGTTTCCCGGTTCGAATTGAAGCCCCATCCGGTTGGGATTCGGGTGTGACCACCTTGTTTGTGATCGAAGCACTGATCGCCGCGGTCGAACGCAAGTTATGGCCAAAGGCATCTAAACGCATGAAAGAACTTGAACAGGCCTATTCGTATACAGGGCGCTTCAAACCAGAGTCAAAGTGATTTAGCAAAGGTACGAAGTACAGCAGGAATTTTCGTTTGATCCAGATTGGCGCGTGAAGTGATTAATCCTTGTTGAAAAACACTCTCTAGACACGTAGATCGGCAACAGAGGTTCTATTCTCAATTATAATAGATGGCCTATATTTAACGCTCATTGAAGTTTTGTTCGATTTTCTGGATTCTAAGCAAATATTTAATGAACGTTAAATATTTTTTGACGGTTACCGTCTGGCCGAGGTCTTTAGCGCTCTGGATACGTCATACAATATATCGTTAGTTGTCATGCTCGCTGCCCGTAAAAGATACCGTGTGTAATAGATACAATATTTCCAGGAAGAAAACCTTACAATTGTCCCGTATGGTAGAAATATAGGCGAGTCTAATCTTGTTAGACTTTATGTCATTTTAATAGCCATGGCTATTCATACCTAAATTTCTTGGTATAATCCCTTCCTCTCAATCACCGTATGACTGAACCGAACAGTATTTTAATTTAATCACCTGAATGCATATGCAAAAACTCAAACGTAACGATATCAAGTACTGGACTGATCCAGGCAGTTATGATCGTGGTCGGGTATATTTCGAACGAGGCCGGGTCGAACACCTGCACGTGGAGAGGGTTGATGCGGATGAAGTCATCCTGCATGCGATGGTGCAGGGCAGAGGAAATCTGCTCTATGAGCAGGAAATCAATGTCGAAGGCTTGAGAACGGGCAAGATAGAAATTAGCGGTGATTGCAGTTGTCCGGTTGGTTTCAATTGCAAACACATCGTCGCCGTCTGTCTGAAATACCAGTCCAGTCCCGAAGCGGTCAATGATGAACAGGCGATTAGTCTGGGTTGGTTGGAAAAGTTTTCGCAGGCAAGCCTTCCCGCCAGGGCGGTGGAGACACCGGGCTCCGAATTTATTGCCTATGTCCTGAAGCCTACGCGCGATCCTGCAAGCGTGTCTGTCGAATTTATGATTAGCCGCTATCTGAAAAAAGGCGGGCTCGGCAAGGGGCGACGAGTCGATTTATATAATTTTGCCAACGATTATTCTAATCCAGGCTATGCACAGGACGGTGATAAGGAAATTGGCCAACTTATCGAGGCGCAGAACAAGACTCCGTGGGGGGGACGTCAAACCTATTCATTGAGTGGTGAGTTGGGTTTTCTGGCCTTGTCCAAAATATTAAATACTGGCCGTTGTTTCTGGCAGGACACCAAAACCCCGGCACTGCAGTCGGGCGAAGCTCGTGAGTTACAGCTTGACTGGCTTCAGGAAAAAAACGGCGATTACCGTCTTGCCATCAACGTAAACCCGCAAGCCGTGGTATTGGATACCTTGCCAGCCCTATATATAGATACACAGGTCGGTGTCATTGGGCCGATACAGGGGGCCGATTTTAATACCGAACAATGGGCCATGTTGCTGGAGGCCCCGTTGGTGCCTGCCGAGGTCAGCACCGAATTCAGCCAGCAGTTGTTGACCCGCCTACCCGATTTGCCACTGCCACCCCCGCAGCAAATGGACATTATTCATGTTGAACAACAAGCACCGCTGCCACGTTTGTTTTTGTATGGCGAACCAGATCCGGTTAGCGGACATCGTACTCACTTTATGCGCCTGCGTTTTGGCTATGCGGAACACGAGCTAACAATCGCTCCACCCATGCCTGTGCGAAATCTGGTTGTGGATAATAAGATCATTCGTATTGAGCGAGATTTAAATGCAGAGCAAGTTGAAATGGAAAAACTGTTTGCAACCGGGTTTCAGGCCTTTCCAGACGAACAGCTCGGCGATATTCATTTTATGGGGCCGACTGAAAACGGTTTAATGGCGTCGGCTGAATGCTGGCAACAATTTCTGGATGAAACTCTGCCCGAGCTGGAAGCCGAAGGTTGGCAGGTGGAGATTGATCCCGGTTTTCACCTGGAATTCCTGCAAGTTGATGACTGGGAAGTCGAGATTGAATCAGAGAACGACTGGTTTGATCTGCGTTTTGACCTTGAGATACAGGGGCGCAAACTGCCGTTATTACCGCTGATCGCCGAGGTGTTGACCAGTTTCGATCCGGACAATCTGCCCGAGACCCTGACCTTGCCCATGGGTAACAGCCAGTATTTGCAATTACCGGCCGAACGCATTCGTCCTATTTGTCAGATCCTGTATGAACTTTATGATTCAGGCACGTTGGATGAGGATGGCCGCATGCGCCTGGGCCGTTTCGATGCGGTGCGGCTGGCCGAGCTGGAGTCCGGTTGCAGTGACGAACTGCATTGGCACGGCGGCAAGGCACTGCGACAACTCGGAAAGAAACTCAAGGATTTTAAGGGCATTAAAAAAGTCGCGCCGCCGCGTGGATTAAAAGCCACGTTACGTGATTATCAGCAACTGGGGCTGAACTGGCTGCAATTCCTGCGCGAGTATGAATTCAACGGTATCCTGGCCGACGACATGGGCCTGGGTAAAACGGTACAGGCCTTGGCTCACCTGCTGAAGGAAAAAGAAAGCAAGCGCATGGATCGGCCCTGCCTGATCATTGCCCCAACCAGCTTAATGAGTAACTGGCGACGCGAGGCCGAGCAGTTTACGCCTAAACTTAGTGTGTTGATATTGCAAGGTCCAGAACGCAAGCAACATTTTACCGACATCAGCCAATATGATCTGGTGCTAACGACCTACCCATTACTGGTGCGCGATCAGGAAACCCTGCTAGCCCAGGACTATCATTATTTGATCCTCGATGAAGCCCAGGTAATTAAAAATCCACGCGCCAAGGCCGCGCGCATAGCACGAGACATTACCGCCCGTCATCGATTATGTCTGACCGGCACACCGATGGAAAACCATCTGGGTGAGCTGTGGGCCTTGTTCGATTTTCTGATGCCCGGATTTCTCGGCGAGAACAAATTATTCACCCAACGTTTTCGCACCCCGATTGAAAAACAGGGCAATACGGAACAGCGTCAACGGCTAGTGCGCCGGGTTGCCCCGTTTATGCTGCGCCGACGTAAGTCGGAGGTGATCAAGGAGTTACCGGATAAAATCGAGATGCTTCGTTCGGTGGCAATGGACAGCAAACAATCCGCACTGTATGAAAGCATTCGCTTGTCGATGGAAAAAAAGGTACGCCAGGCCATAGCCCAGAAAGGCCTGGCGCGCAGCCACATTACCATTCTTGATGCTCTGTTGAAGTTGCGTCAGACCTGTTGCGATCCACAACTGCTGTCACTGCCACAGGCCCAAAAGGTTAAATCTTCGGCCAAGCTGGAAATGCTGATGGAAATGTTACCCGAGATGCTGGAAGAAGGGCGGCGCATCCTGTTGTTTTCCCAGTTCACCAAAATGCTGGCGATCATCGAGCAAAAATTAATTGAAGTCGGCATAAGCTACACCAAACTCACCGGCCAGACCCGCAAACGGGATGAGGTGATCGAGCGTTTTCGCCAGGGCGAGGCCGATGTTTTCCTTATCAGCCTCAAGGCCGGTGGCGTCGGCCTCAACCTCACCGAAGCCGATACCGTGATCCACTACGATCCCTGGTGGAACCCAGCGGTCGAAAATCAGGCGACCGATCGTGCGCATCGTATTGGCCAGGATAAAACCGTGTTCGTGTACAAACTGATCACTGAAAATACCCTGGAAGAAAAAATTATGGCCATGCAGGCCCGAAAACAGGCGTTGGCCGATGGTGTTTACGACGGCGACGAAAAAGGTGCGGACTTAAAGCTTAATGCTGACGATTTGCAGGAATTGTTTGCCCCGTTGGCAGGCTGATGATCGCTACTCTTTGACATCTCGGATCCCCGCATTGAGCGTGGTACGTGTGGCACCGAAGTAATGTGCACGTTACGGGCGGTTAACGCTTAATCTGCTTAAAGCCAATACGTCCTTGTAAAAGGCCAGTATGAAGAAACGTAAACGCAAGATTGCGATTATGGAGGATATTTTACGCTCTGAGCGGGTTTGTTCCAGTGATTTAATATGCTCATGCCATGGTGGTGTGAGTGCTAAAACGGATCGGAATCTATTTTGGCGAAGACAATTTCTAAATGCGTTTGCTACGACAAGCTGATACCACACTTCAGGAACATCATAATTGTCTGCGCGGTTGCTCGGATGGTAATAAGGCATAAAATTATCAAACATTCTGTTACCAGACTCGCGCCGATGATAAACCTGTATCGGTATAAAGATCGCAGTCGTACCTGATTTTTCTATAGTTGGTCAATCAATACCCCCCAGTTCTGATATACGTTATATTTGTTGAAAAACACCTTACAGGCAAGTAGATTGGCTATTGGCTCCCTGTTGTTACTAATATTAAAAGCAAGGGACGTAGTTGTTTACCACGGAGGTCAAGGTTATCGTGCAACAGATTACATCATCAGATTTTGATCAAAAAATATTGTCCGAGCAGATAAAGATTTTATATCGGTCAAAGTTGATGATCATTTACATCAGCCTTCTCGTCAGTGTTTTACTGGTATATCCGCTCTGGGATCTGATTGAGCAACGCTATTTACTCGGCTGGCTATTCCTGGTGGTGATCCTGGTGATCTTGCGCACTGCCAGTTACATTAGTTATAAACGCAATTACACTCCTGAACGGGTAAAACGATACGCCTTGCAATTCACTCTGGGCAGCGCAGGCTCTGGTTTGCTATGGGGCGTTGCCGGGGTGTTGTTTTTTACGGAGCAAAGTTCAGAACACCAATTTTACATGATGATTATTTTTACCGGCATGGCGGCCGCTTCGCTGGCCTCGTTGCATACTTACCTGCCGGTCTTTTATGCCTTTTTGATTCCGGCACTTATACCGATTGCACTTATCCATCTCGTACAGGGTGATGCCCTGCACATATCACTTGGCATTATCATTCTCGCTTTTTTAATTGGTGTGTCGTACTTTGGATTCAACTTTAATCACAGCCTGTTGCAGACCTTGCGTTTGCGGTTTGAGAATGTTGAGCTGGTTGAACAGTTACGCGAACAAAAAGAAGAAGCGGAAAGAGCGAATATCGCCAAGTCCAAATTTCTGGCCGCCGCCAGTCATGACCTGCGCCAACCTCTGCACGCCCTGATGTTATTTACCTCGGTGCTGGACGAAACGATTCAATATCCCAAGGTACGCAAGGTCGTCGATCAAATTAATGCCTCGGTGGAAGCCCTGCAAAGTCTGTTTAATGCCCTGCTGGACATCTCGCGTCTGGAGGCCGGCGTGTTGGTCGCCGAGCCGGTGCATTTTAATCTACAGCAACTGCTCGATAAATTAACCAACGATTACGGCCTGGTGGTAAAAGACAAAGGCCTGGACCTGACCTTGAAACCTTGTGCGTTGGTGGTCTATAGCGATCCTGCCTTGCTGGAACAAATCATGCGTAATTTTGTCACCAATGCCATTCGTTATACCAACACTGGCTCGATTACGATTTCATGTCACGAGCAAAATGATGTTATTCGTATCGACGTGAGTGATACTGGCGTGGGCATCCCGGCAGACAAACAACATGCTATTTTTACCGAGTTTTTTCAACTGGGCAATCCACAACGGGATCGCAGCAAGGGGCTGGGGCTGGGGCTGGCCATCGTCGAGCGCATCGCAAAGTTACTGAATCATCCCATCGACGTGCATTCTGTGCCCGACCAAGGTTCTACTTTTAGCATCAGCGTCGCGAAGGGCGATGCCGCGGCAATACAAAAAAAACAGGTACAATTCGTGGCCGCACATCAGGCGACATTTGATGACTTGCTCATTGTGGTGGTCGATGACGAGTCGAGCATTAGAGAAGGCATGCAAATCCTGCTCGAAAGCTGGGGCTGTCGCGTTGTGGTGACCGCCACGCTGGACGAAACCGTAAAAGATCTAACAACGCGACAGTTAACACCGGATGGCATTATCGCCGACTTTCGTCTGGCCGGTACGCAAACGGGTATCCATGTGATACAACAACTGCATGCCGAGTATGGCGATCACCTGCCGGCACTGATTGTCACCGGTGATATTGAGGTGGATCGTTTACGTGAAGTCAGCGAAAGCGGTTTTCAATTACTGCATAAACCCGTTGCGGCGGCAAAGTTACGCGCGTTTGTGAATAACGTTATGAAAAACAAAAAGCGCCGCGAAACGTTTTAAACGATAACCGATCAGGTGTGGTCGCCGGTTTACGTACTTATTTCCGGTAAGCGAATCCCGGCCTGTTCGACGGCGTGGGCCGCCCGGGTACGGTTATTCACGTTCAGGCATCTTAAAATGGCGGTGACGTGCATCTTTACCGTGGCCTCAGCCAGATTCAGTCGATGGGCGATTTCCTTGTTGGCCCCGCCTTCCACCAGTAAGGCGAGTACTTCAAGTTGTCGGGGGGTTAAACCGGCGGTATTTTGTTGCGTCGTCGTTGGGCGAGTTTGCTCTTCTGCTTTGAGCATGGAAGGCGGGATATACACTCCACCCGATAACACCAGGTTCAGGGCGCTTAACATCACCGGCCCCGAGGTGTCCTTGGGGATAAAACCCATCGCACCCATATCCAGCGAACGTTGCATGTCACTGCGTTTATCCGAGGCGGATAAAATAACCACCGGCGTCGCCGGCAGGTGGGCGGCAAAAAATTCCAGCGCGGTAAAACCATCCTCACCGGGCATGTGTAAATCCAGCAAGACCAGATCCAGATCGGAATGTTCCCTGGCATGTTGCATGGTGCTTGGACAGTCAATCGCTTCCAGCACGGTTAGCGTCTCAGTCAGATCGTCGAGCACGTGACGCAAGCCTTCGCGAAACAGGGCGTGATCATCGGCAATGAGTATTTTCACTAAACGGCTGGCCTATGTTGTTGGTGACGATATTCTTAAAATAACTCTGAAACGGTTTTTATGCCAGTAGTGTATCGACTCCGACCCGCACCGCAATACTTACAAAGACTATACAAGTAACAAGGTCTACCGACTAAGGTCGGTATCCCTCCTACCTCTGGCGTATTTACCGCCAATGCTGATGACTGTCAGTATAACTACCATCACAAGTAAGGCATATACATTGCGGAGAAACATTATGAAAAACAAAACATCTTCACCGGGTTATTTAATTGTTCTGGCCTTATTGGCCTCGGTATTACTCACCGCCTGTGGTGGCGGAGGCGGTGGTGGTGGCAACACGCCCCCCAATAACGCCAATACCGATTGGGATGAACTGGTCTGGGATCAGGATGACTGGAGCTAAGGCTGACCATTCGGCTATCAGGAAAAACTTTATTGGGGAAACATCATGACTAACGCAATTCGAAGCTTACATTTATTTTTCATCGCCTTGAGCCTGAGCGCCCTCGGCGCCGTGGCCACACCAGCCTTCGCCGCACCGGTGAACGTGCCGAATAACTTTTCATCCGGCACCCCGGCGGTGGCGGCCGAAGTGAACGCCAACTTTAACGCGGTTAAAACGGCGGTGGATGATAACGACAGTCGCATTGCCGCATTGGAAGCCACCATCAACGCATTACAGAACAGACTTACCGCCGTTGAAGACAATTCAGTACTGGAATTGGACGGTAACCTGGTTTATACCGTCGACGCCAATGGTTACGGCACGGCGCAGTTTACCGGGGTGAATGTGCAGGTGGTCAATGGTGTGAATCAAACCACCACCAACGGCCTGGGTAATCTCATCGTGGGTTATAACAATCTTCGCGAGTCAGGTTCGGCTGTATGCTCCAATGGTGCGTTCATTGATCAGGCGAGCTGTGAAGGTAGTCTCAGAATCTGGGCGCAGAGCCATAAGACCGGCTCGCACAATCTGGTGGCGGGTGATCGAAACAGTTACTCGCGATACGGCGGGGTGGTGTTTGGTCAATCGAATGCAATCAATCAGGTCTATTCAGTTGTCACCGGGGGCTCACTCAATATCTCCAGTGGGTTTTATAGCAGTGTCAGTGGTGGCAATTCCAATATTGCCAGAGGGACACAGAGCAGTGTCAATGGAGGTAATAGTAACATCGCCATCGGTAATGGAAGTAGTGTCAGCGGTGGCGAGAGTAACACCGCCAGCGGATCACGGAGTAGCGTCAGCGGCGGCCTAAATCGAAGCGCGACAGAAGCGTATGACTGGGCAGCCGGCTCGTTATTTGAAACACAATAATTTCCAGCTCATCGCCTCCGGGTCGGTCAACCGATCCGATGGCAGGGTTGGTTATGCAGAAGCCAGGCAACCTGCGGGAATCTCAGAGAGTTTCACCGCAACGTGAATATGAACCATTCAGGAGACATCATGATGAAATGCTTAAGCACCCTTATTTTACTACTGAGCACCTCGGTCTGGCGGTGGAAGTACAGCAAGGTCAAATCTATTCGGGCGGCACCTATGTCGAATCCAGTCAGACCGGCGTCGGCTTGATCATTCCGCGTGGCTGGCAAGGTGCCTGGCCGCAAGGCTCTGAGGTATTTGTACTGGAATCCACGGCGCTGAAGGCCAATATTTTTATGACCTTCGATCAGGGCACCGAAGCCGGACTCCGAAACTTGATGTCGAATCGCATCCCACTGGATGCGAGCACGCAACTGATCCCTGCCTCAAACCCGAAAAGAACCGGCAACATTTATACCGCGAACTACACCGTGGCCGGTGCGCCGCAACTGAGCGGTTTTATGGCCGCGCAGATATTGCCGTCCTCGCTGGGCGTGGCCTTCATTGCCCTGTCGGCCAATGCTGCTACCACGCAACAGGTGAATCAGATAACCCTGCAACTGGCCAACGGTATAACGGTGAAGCAACCGGTAGCAAATCAACCGGCGGCACGTTCTGGCGGCAGCGGCAAGAGTGAATTTTATCAAAGTGGCGATGCGTCTGTGGTCAGTGATGGCGAGTGTACCTATTTTTCCAGTGGCGCCGGTTCGATTAGCACCTGTGATTGATACCAACAAATGAGGATGCCGGCTATTGAATTTCTGTGACGAGACAGAAGGATCCGTTTCATATCGCAGTAAATCATAGTACGAAACAATTTGAATGAACCTGAAATGGCTATTGATTCATGAAATGGCGCATGTGTGGCAGGGACAGCACGGTATTAATTTTACGCTCAACTCCGCGGTTCACCAGGCATGGTCCAGGCTTCAGAGTGGCGACAGAAACGGCGCCTACGATTATCGGCCCGTTGGTCAACAATGGTAAAATATAACTCCGAGCAGCAGGCGTTTATCGTACAAACCTGGTTTACCAGAGGGAAGAAAACATCCGATGAACTCTACCCTTATATTCGTGAGAATGTTCGCGCAGGCAATCCGCATGTTCGAACCAAATTCAAGTAAGGCGTTGCCGTTAGAGGATGGTTGGTTTTACAGGCTTCCCAGCAAGCGAGGGAGACCTGGGGTGGGCCTGATAAAAGCCGGGTAAGCCTGATACTGGAATATACTATCTATATGTAACCATCCAGATACTGATATAACGTTGAACAGGTAATAGAGCGCGATTCGCTCCGAACTGACCAGTAATTTCACCGGCAGGCCTTGATTTCATCCCAATACGCACACATAACCCAATCAGCAATTGAGCGAGCCTGAACGACGAGAGACTGTGTTGTTGGTGTGTTTACGAATACTGACACGATCCTGTTGCCGAGAGACGAATTTCCCCTGAGTTTCCTTGACTTGGCGGTGATCGCGGCTAAAATTAGCACTCATTAGAGGGGAGTGCTAACAACTCTCCCGTTTAGCGACTCAGAATTTATATAACCTGTTGAAATATCAACATTTTAAGGAGAAATCACGAATGAAGATTCGTCCACTACACGACCGTGTAATCGTGCGCCGCACGGAAGAAGAACGTACCACTGCCGGTGGTATCGTAATCCCTGATTCAGCTACTGAAAAACCGGCTGAAGGTGAAATTGTTGCCGTGGGTAACGGTAAGATTTTAGACAATGGCGAGCAGCGCAAGCTGGACGTTAAAAAGGGTGACAAGATCCTGTTCGGCAAATATGCCGGCAACGAAGTCAAAATCGATGGCGAAGAACTATTGGTACTTCGTGAAGAAGACATCATGGGTGTTTTGGAAGGCTAAGGTCCTGAACCTGGTTTTCGTATCCTGTTAAAATTTTCGAGTAAAAAATTCTATAGAGGAATTCTGCAATGACTGCAAAAGAAGTGAGATTTTCTGACGAAGCCCGTCAACGTATGCTGGCTGGCGTAAATATCCTGGCCAATGCTGTAAAGGTGACCCTGGGTCCTAAAGGCCGTAACGTGGTTTTAGATAAAAGTTTTGGCGCGCCGACTATCACTAAAGATGGTGTTTCGGTTGCTAAAGAAATTGAATTAAGCGACAAGTTTGAAAACATGGGCGCACAGATGGTGAAAGAAGTATCTTCACAAACCTCTGACGTCGCCGGTGACGGCACCACGACGGCGACCGTATTAGCCCAGTCTATTTTGACTGAAGGCATGAAGGCTGTAG
>QILH01000314.1 GCA_003233255.1 Gammaproteobacteria bacterium
AAGATATGTATTCAGATTTTTCTGTTACCTCTGCAACCCGGCTTGCTCAATCGCCAAGGGACCTGCCTGTTTCCGTAACAATTATAGATAGAAAAATGATCGAAGCCTCTGCCGCAACTGAAATTCCCGACTTGTTTAGAATGGTTCCCGGTTTCAGAGTAACCATGAATGACGGTGGGTTTTATTCGGTTTTTGGTCATGGCAGTGCTAATGGTGGGGGCCGGAATTTGGAGGTGCTTATCGATGGTTTACCGGTTCAGTCACCTGTGGCCAATTTTGTGGATTGGCTTTCATTACCAATAGAAATAAATGACATCGATTATATCGAGGTGATGCGAGGTACAAGTGCCGCAGTCTATGGAATTAATGCGTTTGATGGTGCAATCAACATCATCACCCGAAAGCCGTTTGAACAACAAGGGATGATATCCCGAGTTACTTATGGCGATCCGAATCTTAAGAAGATTCAGGTTAAATACGGTTTTCAATTAGATGATTCTACCCACACCATTTCCGTTATTTCAAAGCGCAATTCTGGTTTTGAAAACGTATATGATAACAATGAAAATTCAAAAATAACTTATAACGGAAATTATAATTTAGATCTAAATAATGAAATAGATGTTATGTTAAGTTTTAATACGGGTTTTAAGGATGACGAGGACTTGACAAGAAGAGAAAGAACTCGGGACATGGATAGTAATTATCAATATGTAAAATGGAAGCATAAAAATAACGAGAACGAAGACTTTATCTTAAAGCTGTATCACTATTATGTTAAGTATGACGATACGTATAGCCTTGGTTTGCTATCTGATATATATAGTATTAACCCTGCGCTGGTGCCTGTCTTTTTTGGTGGCCGCCCTGATCAGGAGATTATATATAGTTTTTTTGCGGCAAAATCGAATCGATACGGTTTGGATGCACAACAAAACTACAACTATAAAGATTTACGTGTTGCGGTTGGGGCTGGTTTGGTCTATGACGAGATGTTTAGTGAGAATTTATTTGGAGATAAAAAAGAAGCTTCAGGAATATACAGAAAAATATTCAGCAATTTTGAGTGGCAGGTGCGGGAAAACGTTGTACTCAATGCAGGTTTATTGGCTGAGAAAATTGAAGATCGTGATACGGACTTATCAAGTAGATTGTCAATTAATTATCACCTGAATAATTACAATACATTTAGAGTTGGAGCGGCACGTTCATTTAGAGGGCGTACGGTTTATTCTGCGAATTTCCAATCGGTGGCAAGGTATGAATTAGATGGTCAAATTTTTGGTACTGCGGTAGACAATCGAGGCTATGAGACGCCTGAAATTGTCACTACGTTTGAATTTGCACACATGGCCAGTTTCCCTGACTACAACATTAATTTTGACTGGCGATTATTTAAAGATGTTTATGATGATTTTCGTGCTGTTGTTCTCGACCCGGATTACCCTGAAGACGCAGGAACGGGCGCTTTTGTCAGCGTTAATGGGGGGAGCTATGAAGTTGAGGGATTCGAATTTCAATTAAAGTATGAGCCTGTTGACGATGTTCTTATTGCTCTGCATTACACAAAAACTCATTCCAAAGGGCAGATAATCAACAATATAGAAGGAACAACGTTTGATGATTTTAATGACGCCATGCCGGAGAAAAGTTTCGGCATAATGATGAGCGCCAGGTTATATACGTCATTAAATCTCGGCCTTACCTATACACGATTAACGGCGGCAAAGTGGAGCCAGTTAAGTGACGCGCTACCAGAATATGATCGACTTGATGCCAACTTGTTTTACTCTTTTGAGGTCGATAAGAATGATGCCAAACTAGAGCTGATCGCGCAAAATCTACTTGATGACTACAATGAGTTCTCAACGCAGAATGTTTTTGAGAGGCGTATAATTATCAGGTTTACTCTGCGACACTAAACCTTGATGCGCACGTCATGTTGATAATTAAAAATTATATGTTTGCGGTTGTGTTGTTTGCTCTGGCGATTCCTTGTGCGCAAATTTTCGCTAACGAAGAAGGTAAGCAAAAAACGGTAGTCGTCATAATGAAGCAGTCATCTGTATTACACCAGAATACGGTTTCAGCTTTGCTTGGTTATGTGAAAAGCAGTAAAAACAGCAAAGTTAACTTTCAGTTTATATACAGTGATGATTCTGATGCGATAAAATCTATAGCAGATGTAGATTATGTTATTAGCGTTGGCGCTGAGTCTGCAGATGTGGTTTTGGCGGTGAGACCAAAATACCCTGTTCTGTTTACATTGATCCCAAAACAGACCCTTGATGGTCTTATAAAGAAATACGGACCGATAAGTGCTAATTATTATGCTATTTATTTAACGCAACCTGTAAAACGTATGTTGCGGCTATCTGAAATTATTCTAGGCCGTTCAGGTCGTGTAGGTGCGGCATTTAGCTCACGAAACAGTAGATCTGCAAAGGATTTATTGGTCGCGTCAGAGCTATCAGAGTCTAAATTAAAGATAAAATTCGCCACAGATTACTCAAAACCAATTAATGCAATGAGCGATGCACTTTCAGAGTCTGACATCTATCTGGCAATGTATGATGCGAAGTTATTAAATCGCCATACAGCCAAGTGGTTGCTTTATATGGCGTACAAAATGAACAAGCCCATTATTGGTTTTTCTAACGCGTACACCAAAGCAGGCGCGGTTGCTTCTATATATTCTCCGCCAGATCTAATTGGAAAACAAAGCGGGGAATGGGTGGTTGCTATGCTTGATAGCCGGCCCGTTAAAAAATATCAATATCCAAAATATTTTACGGTTACGGTTAATGAAAGAATACAAAGAATTCTCAGGCTGCAAAAAATAAATGCAGCAGAAATAGAATCGAGATTACTTTCGATGGAAAGCAGGGGCAAGACATGATCAGTGTAAATAACTGGGGGATCAATCTACGTGTAATTCTTACTGCGATTATTCCAGTGCTCATATATTCCTTTGTGATTGGCGCTTATATCAATAATGCACGAAACCAGGATCTGGAGCGCGAACAAAATGAAAGAGGCAGTTTGATTGCAAGCAACCTGGCTGCGGCATCTGAATTCCCTGTGGCAACGCGCAATATAGATCAGATTCTGGTTTTGGTTGATTCAACCATTAATCAGAAAGATGTTATCGGGGTTCGCATTGTCGATGAATCGGGCAAGCAATTGTTTAAACGGGGAAGTTATGGCGGGGAGGGTAAAGGGGATATTAGTCAATACTCTGCTGATATTGTGTCTAAAGCTCTTGCTGATACAGATTTATTTGAAGAAGCTACTATCGGTAGCACTGATGAATCGAAACTATTATTGGGAACGGTGGAAGTTTACATCTCAAATGAATCTTATTTAATACGACAAAAAGCAATATTAGGAAAAACTATAGCAATAACGCTTGCTGGAGTTATCTTCAGTGTTATGTTTGCCATTTTGGTGGCTAATGGTGTCGTCAGACCGGTTCGCGATGTTATTGAGGCGGTGACGTCTCTGACCCACGGTAATTTGACAATACGAGTAACTGGCAATGCCGGTGGTGATTTAGGTAAGCTCCAGTCGGGTATCAATGCGATGGCAGAAACCATGGAGTCATCACAAATGAGACTTGAATTAGAAGTCAAGGATGCAACGGCAGAGTTAAAGAAAACCGTTGTCGAGCTGGAGATTAAAAATAAAGAGCTGGATAAAACAAGAAAGGAAGCGATGAAAGCTAAAGACGCGAAAACGGAATTCCTTGCAAATATGAGCCATGAGATCAGGACGCCCTTGAATGCGATTATTGGTTTTTCACGGCAACTGGATAAATCCAAACTAGATAAAAAACAGCAGGATTTCACCAAAACCATAAATAGTGCTGCTCGCCAGTTACTGACGGTTATTGATGATATTTTAAGTTTTTCAAAGTTAGAATCCGGCAATCTTAAGATATCTAGAAATGATTTCTTCTTAAGAGATTGTTTTGAGAATATCGTATTAATGATGAGTCAATCAGCTAGTGAAAAAGACGTGGAACTGGTGTTGTTGATCGATGCTGATGTGCCGGATGTTGTCGAAGGAGATAAAGACAGAATGTCTCAAGTGCTGACAAATATGGTAACCAATGCTATTAAATTTACAGACTACGGTTCTGTGATTGTACACGTTAGTGCTGACGAGGAAAATGTGCTAAATGTTTTAGTTAGCGATACAGGCTGCGGAATAAGCGATGATGCGCAATCAAAGTTATTCACGCCGTTCTACCAGGAAAATCAACACTCCAGCAAACGTCATGGAGGAACTGGTTTAGGGTTGGTTATTTGCCAACGATTAATTACGATGATGGGGGGTAAGCTTTCATTTGAATCGGAGGTGGGTGTAGGCAGTAAGTTTTCATTTTGCTTGCCGATGAAGTTTGTCTCAATGCATGATTATATCACTATTGACCGGCCGATTAATGTCTTTGTTCTGGATGGTAATATTTACTCAAGAAGAGCGATAAGAAATAATTTATTATACATGGGTTTCCAGGTGTTTGCCGTTGATAAAAATAAAAAACTAATAAACAACCTGCAGAAAAACGAATTCACTAAAGAGGCCATTGTAATGGTTTCTCTTCCGCCAGATTATAGTGTCAATAAGTACTTCAAAAATTTCCATAAGGAAATACGGGGACAACATGATGGGCTAATTGTTCTATTGTCTACGCAAGAATATTCTGAAGCAGACATACAGGATAAGCAGGTAAAGATTATCACTAAACCAGCGAGACTGTCATCTTTGGCGTCAGTATTAGTATCAGACGTGGATGATAAAAACCTTGCGAACGGCTATGTTGAGGAGAAAAATATACGCTATGACGGATATAATATATTGGTTGCCGAAGATAATGAATTTAATCAAAAATATATAACAAGTTTATTACAGGGGATGGGGTTTGATGTCACCTGTGTGGATACAGGGAATAAAGCGTTAGATGAATCTAAAAGAAATAGGTTTGATATGATCCTGATGGATCTGCATATGCCAGAACTGGGCGGCGTTGATGCCACAAAAATGATCCGCAATCTACCTAATGAAAACGTATCTATCCCAATTATAGCAATCACCGCCGATGTTTTTGCTAATGAAGGCAGCAAGCTTCTGGACGCGGGTTTTACTGATTGTATGTTCAAGCCTATCGATGAAGATAAGCTGCATGATTTCATAGAAAAACATCTGATTAGAAACTCGAAATCATCAATATTGGGTGATTATAATCCAGACGTGGAAGATATGAATGCATTAAGGGCCATCCCTGGCGATATGCGTGAGCGTTTATTTAGCGATTTATACATCCATTTTGATGAACTGCTAAATGCGCTCCGGAACGCGGAAACAGATAAAGCCCGCGAGCATGTGCACAAGATTTTGGGGCTGGTCTGCTATTTTAAGATTGATGAGCTTGAGAAGAACCTCACCTTGCTGCATGATGCCGTGCACGATAATAATTTTAAAGCAGCAGAAGAATTGCTTGTAAAGACGCGCAAACATGCCAGGTCAATTCAAAACATTTTGACGTGAAAGTTGGCATTAAAAATCCTGATAATTATGTGTCTGCTTGGGACTAATACATTAGTATTATTATTTTGAAGTGTATCTATACTTTTTCTTTCTAAGTCTACTGCTTATGGGTTAGATCCCGGAAAATAACCAGTAAGTACTAGTTAATCAGGGGAATATCGGGAACGCTCATTACAACATACACTTTACCTCAACATATTAAATGCTTCGGGGTTAATGAAATGTATACAAGCGTAAAGCCATCATTGGTTAATGAAATGATCAGCGAATTGAAATTATCCGCATCGATCAATAATTACAATCTCCAGAAAGATATTGTTAGCGCTATAAAACGTTATTTCCTTGGAAGTGATGCACCTGAAGTTATTCTAATTGATTTGCGCAACAGCGAAAGCAAGGGTGACGCTGAAAATATAAATACAGAGGTGCATCTGACCGATGTTAGTTATCTGTCTGCATATGCTGAGACAATCAAACCCAGCCAGCAAGATTGTAGCAAAGGGGATTCAAACACCCCACGTTTAACCAGGCGTGAAACAGAAGTCCTTGAGTTGATTGTAAAAGGTCTGTCCTATAATGAAATTTCTACTGTTTTAGGTATGTCGCTACACACGGTCAATTCACATATTAAAAATACATATCGTAAGCTTTCGGTCAGTTCTCGTGGCGAAGCAGTTTTTGAAGCCATGCAGTTAGGTTTAGTGAGCATTAGCCGGCAGTAAATTGATGTGCCGGTCGATTTCAGGTTCAACGTTTAAAACGTTAAGCACCTTGTCCAAGATTTAAGCATGCAAGCCTATGCTTAAGTATCTCGATATCACTCATATGTATCACTAATTCATGGGATACCGTAATACCGTCAGTGCTAATAGGATACTCGCACGATTTAACAATACATGATGAGTTGAAATTATTATGGGGAACTTTAATAAAAATTTACCGCCGTATAAATTATTACCCGCTGCAGCAATATGTGCAGGCTTACTCTTGCCGGGCTTGAGTCATGCGCTTTTTGTTGAGGAAACAAATCTAAAACAGGAAACATGGTTACTTCCTGCAGATTCAATCAGTATAAAATTCGACGTTCAAGTTAATCCAGCCCAGGGTGAGCTTCGTTTTGTGCTAAATAAAAATGATATAACCGCTCTTTTTAAACAACGTGAGCCTCGAAAATATGTATATACTGGTGAAGATCTGGCTTTGCCAAGCGGTTCTGCAGAACTCGTTGTTTACCTTGTTGATATGCAAGGTGGTTGGCAGGAAATTAATCGGTTGCCCGTGCAAGTTAAAACGCCGTTTGGCTTTAAAGAGTCTTCAGTAAATAGCTCAGTTAATCTAAATATTAGTTCTGAGTTAGACAATAATTATACTGGTGATGCCGTCGCACCAGAAAGAACAAAGGAAACAGATTTAGTAAGTCAAATTTCCATGTCCACTCGCGCTGTCAGTGATGATTTCCAGATACAAACTAACTTTAACCTGGTAGGCGTTTCTAATAGGCCAGCAGCATTGCGCTTTAATGAGAAAGGAGCAGCTGCAGAAAAATTGGATTTAAGTGACTATTTGATTCAAGCAGGAAACGAAAAACATACCTTTTCACTTGGACATATCAGCTATGGAACAAACCGGTATTTAATTAATAGCATGGGGAGCCGAGGTCTCTCATATCGCGGGCGGTTTGGCGATGACAATGCATTCGATTTCTCTGTCGCTACGATGAACGGTACCAGTATTGTCGGGTTCAATAATTTCACAGGACTGTCTAATAAAGATCATCGTGTATCGGCAGCGACTTTAGGCTATGAATTGATTGAGAAACGCCCTGGAGCATTACGCGCAGAACTAATGTACATGGATGCATCAATTTTGTCCCTGACTAATTTTGACAGCGGAGAAATACCGGATGCAGAAACCAGTACGGGTTTGGGGCTGCGAGTTGTAGGTGCGACAGATTCTGGTAATTTGCGAGGTGAAGTAACCCTGGCAAGAAGTACCTACTTAAATCCTAACGATCCTAATTTAGCGCAAGGTCTCGATATTGTAGAAGTAACAGCAAGCACGGATAACGCAAGATATGCCGAAGTTTTTTATGAGGCGTATCGAAGTGAAGCTGACAAGAACGGCCGTTTTTATAGCGTTAGTGCTACGATCAGTCATGAGTATGTTGACCCATTATATAAAAGTATCGGATCTTTTTCTAATGCGGACACACAATCAAACCGAGGTATGCTGGAATTTCAATTAGGGGCAATAAATTTACAGCTGAGCAATATTCTCAGTGAAGATAATGTGGATAATATCGAAACCATTCTCAAAACTAAAACAGATTCGGACACGGCGTCGCTTTCAGTGCCTTTAAAAGAATTATTGTCAGATATCAACGAACCGAATAACTGGTTTCCCGATTTTCAATTCCAGTACAGTCAGGTTCACCAATATGGTGCAAATTTGCCTCCCTCGTTTGATCCGAACACTCATATACCTGATCAGTTAAGTACAAGCAAGACTTTCGGGTTGGTTTGGACCACACAGAAATTTAGTATTGGTTATAATTTTTCTGTTTCTGAGCAGGATAATCGCCAGCCAGGGCGAGCGGAGGCCGACTTTCGTAATGAAAATAAAGGCGTGGATATAAATTATAGATTCACTGATCGATTGGACGTCACATTTGGGGTAGTAAAAGTAGAAGCCTTCGATAATGAGAATAATCTAACAACCTACGATGATAATTATAGCCTTGGGTTAAACTGGCGGATTACCGATAAACTTGGTTTGACAGCAAATTATAGCGAATCAATGGGAGATGATTCACAGCTAACAGCAGAACGTGATGGTATAACAGGTCAAGCTCAATTGAACTGGCAGTTTGAAATGCCGGTCTCATCACGCAAGAAAATACCCGTTCAATTTTTTATTAGTTATGCGTTGCAAGATAACAGAAATATCGATAACGTTTTTAATATACAAAACAATTCTAAAGTCTGGACAATAAACGCAGGTTTGAACATCAGGCTATTTTAATGGAGCGAGATATGAGATCTTTATTTGTTGTATGTATTATATTGCTGTCCAGCTTTTCGGCTCAGCAGCTGTATGCTGTGACCGGCGTAAATCCTTCTGGCGTTAATGTTAACCGTGCTGGAGCAACAACGGTGTTTTTAACGTTCCAGGATCTTGATCCGAATGAAGTTTCTGCGGAGGCATTCTGGTGCGGTGAAGTAACGGCTACGGGTGTATCCGTCACAAATCCATGTGTTCCTGGTACAATATTTGGTAACCTGCCATTAAGTTTAAATCGTTCGCAAAGTAATACCGCAGGTGCTTTCACCAACCTTACCGACATTATGACAATCCCTCCATCGGTAACGCGACGGGCCTTTCAGTCTGCTATTAGTGGAAATGATTCAGATTTTTTTTACGTTAGGCGTTTTACGGGTGGTATTGGAGGAGATCGTTTTGTAACCGTCACCTGCCGCATGGCTGGTGGCGGTGCACGTTCCCCTCTGGCGTTACTTGACGTCAAGGTAGGTTTTATTAGCGATAAAGGGATAAAGGATCCGGTATTTCTATTGGCAAGAGGCACCAAACCGCCCAGGTTTTCTGCACGCATAATGTATAACGGTGCGGGACGCCTAAAAGGGCGCTGGGAAATAAAGTTACCGGGCGAACCGGAACCAACCGAGACTGATTTGCTAACTGAAGCGACATTACCTGTTCAGCAACGGGGTCTACAACGACGCTATACCGTACTGGAAACCTTTGATATTTTTCTAATGCCAACGGGTAAGGTGGTCATTCCGGGACCCGACCCCAGAAAGTTACCCCATAATATCGATGGGCTCTACAAAATATTGCTTCGAATTGAGGCCACTGCAGACAAGGAAGGGAATTCCAATACGCTTGCCGGTACGGTAGTCAGCGGTGGTGTTGCAGGTTTCCCTATGCCGGTGTTGCGATATTAT
>QILH01000294.1 GCA_003233255.1 Gammaproteobacteria bacterium
GCTGTGAGATGGTGCTGGCACCGTATTTAAATCGCATCAGCTCAAGATTGGTGTCCATGGCTTCTTTGAAGGCAATAATATCAAAGCCATTATGGTGATAGAAGCGTGCATCTTCCGCCGCAATCACGGCGCGACGTAAATGCGATGGTATCCAGTTAAATGCAACCGGCTCCCAGTTTAATCCTGGATGAAATAGTTGCTCCTTCATCTGGATCTCATAGTCACGAATAAAACGTGATTTTGGGATTGCGCCAGATTTGAATTCGTCCCAGTCTGGCCAGATGAGCATTACGTAAAATATGTCGACAATGAATAATACGATGGCAATTCGCCACGCCCATCGAATATAGCGCCAGGTTTTTGAAGACCTGCGCTTTAAGCGTTTAAATTTACGCCGACGTAGCCAGCGTTCGAGGGGTTTTATCATAAGAAATCTTTCGTCCAGTTTAATAATAGGTCTCGGCAGTATTAGCCATTGCCTTAAATCTCATTTTTAAAATGGTTATCTGATCCTTGCTTGATCCAGATCAGCAATACTTTTTGCCCAGTTAGGCTACAGTTATGATTATCATATATAGCAAGTGAGGCAGTTTTATGCAGGCAGAACCCGGTTCTAGCGCGCAGACGTATAATTATAAAGTAGTCAGGCAGTTTGCGGTAATGACGGTTGTTTGGGGTGTAGTCGGTATGTTAGTTGGGGTGTTGATTGCCGCACAATTAGTCTGGCCGCAGTTAAATTTTGACATACCCTGGTTAACCTATAGTCGATTAAGGCCATTACATACCAATGCCGTTATCTTTGCCTTTGGCGGTTCGGCCCTGTTTGCCTCGTCCTATTATGTCGTGCAACGAACCTGCCAGGTGCGTTTATTCTCAGATAAGATGGCGGCCTTTACCTTTTGGGGCTGGACTCTGGTGATTGTCGCGGCGGCGATTACGTTGCCATTGGGAATAACCTCCGGTAAAGAATACGCAGAGTTAGAATGGCCGATCGATATTTTAATTACTCTGGTCTGGGTCACATATGCGGTGGTATTTTTCGGCACCATTGTTAAGCGACAGGTGAAACACATCTATGTCGCCAACTGGTTTTTCGGTGCATTTATTTTAACGGTGGCGGTATTGCATGTGGTCAACAGCGCGGCGGTACCGGTGTCACTCTGGAAGTCGTACTCGGCTTACCCGGGCACCATCGATGCCATGGTGCAATGGTGGTACGGTCATAATGCGGTTGGCTTTTTCCTGACCGCCGGTTTCCTGGGCATGATGTATTACTTCGTGCCTAAGCAGGCGAACCGTCCTATTTATTCTTATCGTTTATCGGTTGTGCATTTCTGGTCGTTAATTTCATTATATATGTGGGCCGGACCTCATCACTTGCAGTACACCGCCCTGCCCGACTGGGGGCAATCGCTGGGCATGGTCTTTTCATTGATATTACTGGCACCCAGCTGGGGTGGCATGATTAATGGTGTGATGACCTTGTCCGGTGCATGGCACAAATTGCGCAGTGATCCTATTTTGAAATTTATGATCGTATCGTTATCGTTTTATGGCATGTCGACTTTTGAAGGGCCAATGATGGCGATTAAAACAGTAAACGCGCTATCGCATTACACCGACTGGACGATTGGCCATGTGCATTCGGGTGCGCTGGGTTGGGTTGGGTTTATTACCATGGGCTGTATCTACTTCCTGATTCCAAAAGTGTTTAATCGTGAACGGATGTATTCGATAAAAATGATCGATGTGCATTTATGGGTTGCGACCATTGGGGTTGTATTTTATATCACCTCGATGTGGATTGCCGGAGTGATGCAAGGTTTGATGTGGCGTGAAGTGAATGCCGATGGCACCCTGGCATATAGTTTTGTGCAGTCTCTCGAAGCAACGTATCCCTATTACGTTGTTCGTTTTCTTGGTGGCTTGTTATATCTGGCCGGGATGTTAATGATGGCCTGGAATGTATACATGACGATCATGAGGCCGTCGCAAGATCGGTTAGAAACTGCCGAGCCAGCACAAGCCTGAGTCGTATAGAGGAATCGAGAATGTCGCATGAAAAAGTAGAAACCAATATCGGCTTGATGGCGATTTTGATCATCATTGCCATCAGCCTCGGGGGTCTGGTCGAGATCGTACCGTTGTTTTTTTTGAAAGAGACCACGGAACCGGTTAAGGGTTTACAACCGTATACCGCACTGCAGTTAGAAGGGCGCGATATCTATATTCGCGAGGGCTGTTATACCTGTCATTCGCAAATGATTCGCCCCTTTCGTGCCGAGACAGAACGTTATGGCCATTACTCGGTTGCGGGTGAATTTGTTTACGATCATCCTTTCCAGTGGGGATCAAAACGTACCGGCCCGGATTTGGCGCGTGTCGGTGGTTTGTATTCCGATGAGTGGCATGCTGTGCATCTGATCAATCCGCGCGCGGTTGTGCCCGAATCCAATATGCCCTCTTTCCCATGGCTGGAGCATAATTTTATCGATGCCAAACTGACGCCGAAAAAATTATCCGCAATGCAGTTCCTGGGTGTGCCGTATAAAGATGCTGATATCAGCAATGCGGAAGCGGCTGTTAGTGGCAAGACCGAACTTGAAGCCCTGATTGCCTACTTGCAGGTACTAGGCACGGCGATTAAAACCAAGAGATAAACATGGATATACATACACTTCAATCATTCGTAACCCTGATATGGATTCTGCTCTTTTTGGGGATCGTGGGCTGGGCTTACAGTCGCCGCCGTAAAAAAGATTTTACCGAAGCAGCCAATTTGCCACTCACTGAACCTGAACATCCGGTGCAACCCAATAAACAGCAACGAGGCGAACATGAGTAACGCGTGGAGTATTTATATAATTGTATTCTCTCTGGTGAATATTCTTGGTTGCCTCTGGCTAATACGCTGGACATCGAAAAAACGTACTGATGAAGCGGGTCAGGGTGATGTCACTGGACATACCTGGGATGATACGTTACAGGAGTATAATAATCCGTTGCCGCGTTGGTGGTTATGGTTGTTCTATCTCACGATTATATTCGCTTTCATTTACATGGTGCTTTATCCGACGGTCGGCAATTACGCCGGTATCCTGGGCTGGACACAAACCGGTCAATATCAGGACGAGATGGATGAGGCAGAGAAAAGTTATGGTGTGATCTTTAAAGCCTATGCGGCAAAACCGGTTGCTGATCTGGCCAAAGACCCACAGGCAATGGATTCAGGCTATCGCCTGTTTTTAAATAACTGTGCAACCTGTCATGGATCGGATGCAGGGGGCTTGGCCGGCTATCCTAATCTTGCCGATAAGGCCTGGTTGTATGGCGGCACACCTGAAGCAATTAAAATTTCTATTTTAGAAGGTCGCAATGGCGTGATGCCTCCGATGGGGGCGGGTATGAATGAACAGCAGCTCGAAACCATAAGCGCGTATGTGATGAGTCTTGGCGGCCGAGAAATGGATGATGCCAAAGTTGCGCAAGGTAAAACGCAATTTGATTCGATGTGCAGCGCGTGTCATGGCGCCACTGGAAAAGGCAATCAGGCACTGGGTGCGCCGGATTTAACCGATAATATCTGGTTATATGGGGGTACACCTGGATTAATAAAAGAATCAATTCAAAAAGGTCGAAGCGGAAAAATGCCAGCTCATCGAGACTTGCTTGGCGAAGAAAAAGCACATCTGCTTGCCGCCTATGTTTATAGTTTAAGCCAGTAAGCCTGGTATGCCTGGTTTGGCAATATAGCTATGGACAAACCTGTACTGCAAGACGACCAAGACAGTGGCTTTTACGCCAAACATAAAAAGGTTTATCCGCGCGAAGTCCACGGTCTGTTTGCCAGCTTAAGAGTTATTGGTGTTACGGTTCTGCTCGGTTTCTATTACTTTGTACCCTGGATGTACTGGAATGGTAAGCAGGCCGTCCTGTTTGATCTGCCTAATCGACGTTTTTATATTTTTGACTGGACGTTCTGGCCACAGGATTTTTTCTATCTGGCAATCCTGTTAATTATTGCCGCGGTGGCACTGTTTTTCTTTACCGCTCTGGCTGGACGGGTATGGTGCGGTTATGCCTGCCCGCAAACGGCATGGACAGAAGTGTTTTTATGGATCGAACGTAAAGTTGAAGGCAGCCGTAATAAACAAATAAAATTAGATAAGGCTCCGTTAACACGGTATAAATTAAGCCGCAAAGTACTTAAGCATTTTATCTGGATCAGTTTTTCTGCGTGGACAGGTTTTACCTTTGTGGCCTATTTCACCCCGGTAGATCAACTTGCTAGTTCGATATGGAACTTGACGCTTGGCCCCTGGGAGTGGTTCTGGATCGTATTTTATAGTTTTGCTACTTACGGCAATGCGGGCTGGATGCGTGAACAGGTCTGTATTTATATGTGTCCCTATGCGCGCTTTCAAAGTGCGATGTTTGATAATAATACCCTGGTTATTTCCTATGATTCGGTACGCGGCGAGCCGCGTGGTTCCCGCAAAAAAGGCATCGATCCTAAATCAAAAAATCTCGGTGCGTGTGTGGACTGTACTTTGTGCGTTCAGGTTTGCCCAACCGGAATCGATATTCGCCAGGGCTTACAATATCAGTGCATCGGTTGTGCGGCCTGTGTGGATGTGTGTAATGAAGTGATGGACAAGATGGGGTATTCAAAGAATTTAGTAAAGTACACCACCCTTAATGCACTGGACAACATAAAAACGAACGTTTTCCGGCCTCGAGTGGTTGTGTATTTTGTGCTGTTAATTGCGCTTACTTCCGGACTGTTATATAGCATGGCCACCCGTATTCCTTTAGAACTGGATGTTGTTCGTGATCGCAATGCCCTGTATCGAACCACGCCGCTTGGTTATATTGAGAATATCTATACCTTGAAAATTGCCAATAAAGATCTACAGGATCATACCTATGTCATCACCATGACCGCGCCGTTTAAGTCAACGTTTATTTTGCGCGACAAGCAGGTTAAGGTAAGCGCTAATTTAACCACCAATGTTTCGGCACGAATTCAGGCTGATCCCGTTGATATAAAAGCAATGAGTGAAAAAATAGAATTTCAGATAGTATCTATTAATAATCCTGAATTAAATACAACCGCCAAAGCAGTATTTTTAGGACCCAAACCAAAATGACCAATAACATGTTAATAAACAAAAACCAATCACCACAGACTGAACCACCCTGGTATCGACAGTTCTGGCCGTGGTTTATTATTTCATTACCCGCATCGGCGGTGGTCGCGGGTATTACGACAGTAATAATTGCGTTTAAGTATGATGATGCTCTGGTGGTGGATAATTATTATAAAGCCGGTTTGGCGATTAATCAGGTTTTAACCCAGCAAGACAGGGCGCGTCAATTAGGTATAACGGCGATGGTTGGCTATAATGCCGATTCACAGGAATTGCTAATACAGATCCCAGACGATATAAAACTAACAAATGAAACCTTAAAGGTTCGTCTGGTGCATTCTACGCAAGCAAGCAAAGATAAAATATTATTGCTAAAGCAAAAACAGAATAACAAGTTCGTCATCCAGGCAGGAGAGATACAGGATGGTTGGTGGAATTTATTTATAGAATCAATCGATGGGGAGTGGCAAATTAATCAGCGAATTCTTTTCCCCATGCAGGGCCAGCAGCTTATACAATCCAGATCTTAAAAATTAGTTTATCAATGTAGCGGAGCAAGGAGGTTATATAATGTCGATAAATAAATTTCCCTTTAGTGCGCAACGAATCATCTCAATTTTATGGCCGTCCTTTCTTACTGCGGGTCTAGCAACCATTTTGTTTTTTACCGCGTTTGATCCTCAATTGATCGTTGCGGTGAGTGGTTTTGGGGAAGTCTCGCGTCTTGGCGGTTACAGTATTGGATTCTTTTTGTTTTGGTTGCTTACGGCCAGCTCCTGTTCGCTAACCTGTTTTTTTCAACGGCCCTGTCCGAACGCAACAGAGTAACTCGAATCGTTAATCCATGCGAATGAGGTCGGCGAGTTTTTGAGAATCAATGATCCGGATGTGTTTGCGATCAACGCTTAAAATGCCCTGCTCCTGAAACTGCGTGAACAGGCGGCTGATCGTTTCGACCGCAAGCCCCAGCATATTGGCGATGTCATTGCGTGACATGCTTAGATGAAATTCTGATGCAGAAAATCCTCGTTCTTTAAAACGTTGGGATAAGGTTTGAATAACACTGGCAAGGCGGGCATCAGCCGGCATTTTGGAACACATGGCGACTTTCTGGTGTTCTTCCTGTATTTCTTTACTCATGATTTCAATTAAGTGATGAGAAAGTCCCTGGACTTCCTTACCTAGCTCTTCGAGCTGAGTGAAGGGTATTTCGCACACGCTACTGGTCTCAAGTGCAACCGCAGAATTTCGATAATGACTCCCACTGATGCCACTCAGGCCAACCAGGTCACCGGGCATTTTGAAGCCAATGACGTGTTCATCACCACGTTCGTCCAGGATGAAGGATTTAATCGAGCCCGATCGCAATGCGTAGATGGCACCAAAAGCCTCATCTTCGCGGAAGATGTATTCACCTTTTTTTAATGGGCGGCTGCGTTTGATGATGTCATCGAGCTGATCGAGATCACCGCTGCTGAGTCCCATGGGCAGGCAGAGACGATAAATTCCGCACTGTTCACAGATGTTTTGTACTTTTTTGAGATTGACGATCTGACTGCTCATAACGACCTACTGCGATAACGACTTGCGGATTCTCCGACTACTACGGTCGACAATAAGCTGCTTTTAACTGAGTGTCTAGCCCAGATCATTGTTATAATCACCCACTTACAGGATAATCTAATAAAAAGAGAAACTTAGGAGTAAATATGGCTGCGCGCAGTGCGAAAGTACAACGCGATACCCTGGAGACTCAGATCCAGGTCGAAATTAACCTGGATGGAACGGGTAAGGGCGAATTTGATACCGGTGTACCCTTTCTGGAGCATATGCTGGATCAGATTGCCCGTCATGGTCTGATCGATATCAAGATCAAGGCCAAAGGTGACCTGCATATCGATGCCCACCACACCGTGGAAGATATCGGCATTGTCATCGGCCAGGCCTTTGCCAAAGCCCTGGGCGACAAAAAAGGCATTCGGCGCTACGGCCATGCCTACGTGCCACTGGATGAGGCTTTATCACGGGTGGTAATTGATTTTTCAGGTCGGCCTGGGCTGGAATATCACGCAGAATATGCTCGCCCTCGTATCGGTGATTTTGATGTTGATTTGATACATGAGTTCTTTCAGGGCTTTATCAACCATGCTCTGGCGACCCTGCACATCGACTGTCTTCGTGGCCATAATTCACACCATATTGCCGAGACCCTGTTCAAGGCCTTTGGCCGTGCCGTGCGCATGGCGATCGAGCCCGATCCGCGCATGGCCGGGATAATGCCGTCGACCAAGGGCAGTTTGTAGGTGATCACGATTTACACATGATTTTGATACGAATATGACGAGCGTTGCAGTAATAGACTATGGAATGGGCAATCTGCATTCGGTTGCCAAGGCACTGGAAAAAGTGGCGGCGGATGGGGTCGAGGTCATAGTGACTCATGAACGAAGCCAGATAGAACAGGCGGATCGGGTGGTGCTGCCTGGGGTCGGAGCGATCCGTGATTGTATGAAAGAAATCAAACGTTTAGGTGTCGACAGCGTGGTGCGAGATGTTATCGCCGCCGATAAGCCATTTCTCGGAGTCTGTGTCGGCATGCAGGCACTGATGACCTTAAGCGACGAGAATAATGGCGTCGAGTGTCTTAAACTGTTACCTGGGCATGTTGCTTATTTCGGGGATGACTTGCATGATCCTGATACTGGGGACAGGTTGAAGATCCCACACATGGGCTGGAATCAGGTGCATCAAACGTTTGATCACCCGATGTGGAGTAACATCGATCAGGATGCACGATTTTATTTTGTGCACAGTTATTATGTGGAACCGGCCGATGTTGGCATGATTGCGGGTTCCTCACAGTATGGAATTTCGTTTACTGCTGCGATTGCCAAAGGTAATGTGTTTGCGACTCAATTTCACCCGGAGAAGAGCCAGCACGATGGGCTGCAACTTTATAAAAATTTTCTTAACTGGAACGGTCGAGTTTAACCAACAACCAAGATAATCATTCTCATGTTAATAATTCCTGCAATTGATATAAAAGACGGTAAGTGTGTGCGCTTGCGCCAGGGCGATATGGATCAGGAAACGGTGTTTGCCGATGATCCGCTTGAGATGGCAGCCCGTTGGGTTGAGGCTGGTGCCCGCAGAATTCATTTAGTCGATCTTAATGGTGCCTTTGCTGGCGAGCCAAAGAATGCCCACGTGGTCAAAGCCATCTGTGAGGCCTATCCAGAGGTACCGGTGCAGGTCGGTGGCGGTATTCGCGATGAGGATACGATTCAGGCGTATCTCAATGCGGGTGTGCAGTACGTGATCATCGGCACCAAGGCCGTGGCCGCGCCGCATTTTGTGAATGATGTCTGTCTTGAATTTCCCGGTCATATTATCGTTGGCCTCGATGCCAAAGACGGTAAAGTCGCGGTTGATGGTTGGTCCAAGTTATCCAAACACGATGTGATCGATATGGCTCAACACTTTGAGAAAGATGGTGTGGAAGCCATTATCTACACGGACATCAGTCGCGATGGCATGATGAATGGGGTCAACATCGAGGCCACCGTGAAATTGGCCCAGGCCATTCATATTCCGGTGATCGCTTCGGGCGGCATTACCAACATCGAGGACATCAAAAAACTCAGCAAAGTCGCTGATGAAGGCATCATTGGCGCGATCACCGGTCGCGCAATTTATGAAGGCAGTCTGGATTTTGTTGAGGCGCAAGCGTTAGCGGATGAGCTGGCGTCGGATTAATTTAATTGGGGTCATTTTATTTTAATTAGGGTCAGAGTCATATTTTTGGCTAGCAAACTTACTATCTTCAAATTTGGTAAACAAAAATATGACTCTGACCCTAATTAAAATAAAATGACCCCCAATTAAATTTAACAGTTATATAACAGGCCAACCATGGGTTTAGCAAAACGAATTATTCCTTGTTTAGATGTTGATAACGGTCGCGTTGTCAAAGGCGTGCAGTTTGTCGATATACGGGACGCCGGTGATCCGGTCGAGATCGCACGGCGTTATGATGAGCAAGGTGCGGATGAGCTGACTTTTTTAGACATTACCGCCTCGTCCGATGATCGAGAAACCATGGTGCATGTGGTTGAAGAAGTGGCCGGTCAGGTTTTTATCCCTTTAACCGTGGGTGGCGGAATTCGCAAGGTCGAAGATATCCGTCG
>QILH01000329.1 GCA_003233255.1 Gammaproteobacteria bacterium
GCCTAAACGACCTTCTTTGTTATCGAATATCATTTCGACCGAGTGCTGACCCACCGGTTTGCGGGTATTGGAGCCATTAAAGACCACATCCGACATGGAATCGCCGCGTAACTGCTTGGCGGAGCTCTCGCCCATCACCCAGCGCACCGCATCAATGACATTGGACTTACCGCAGCCATTTGGGCCCACCACGCCAATGCGGTCACTGGGAAAATGCACGGTGGTGGGGTCGACGAAGGATTTGAATCCAGCCAGTTTTAATTTTCGTAATCGCATGGGCGACTAAGATACTCGATCGCCACCAGATCACACAAGATTGACATTGCCGACAAGTGCAAATAATTAGAATTAATTTCAGCCTGTAATCTAATAACGCTATATCAGTCCGTGTTTCCAGAAAAATTATCGTAATGTCTCATTGCGAGTCATTGGGGATATTTAAAGGCTTGAAGCGCTGCCCCGCTTCCGTTATCTTCCCGCCTATGTCCAGCCAAGCCACCAAAGACCTCGAAACATTTGACAATCCCATGCCCGAGCGCGATTACACCATCCGCATCGATGTACCGGAATTCACCTGTCTGTGCCCGAAAACCGGCCAGCCCGATTTTGCCGAACTCAAGATTGAATATGTGGCCGATAAACGGTGTGTTGAGCTTAAGTCATTGAAACTCTATGTCTGGGCCTTCCGTAACGAGGGCGCCTTTCATGAAGCTGTAACCAATCAAATACTTGATGATCTGGTTGCGGCTACCGCACCGCGCTTTATGCGTTTGACCGCTGAGTTCAATGTCCGTGGCGGCCTCTATACCACCGTCATCTGTGAACACAAGCTGCCTGACTGGCACGCCCCCACCCCAGTCGTTCTACCCTGAGCCTTGCAAAGTCGCCTGACCAGTACCTTAATCTGAGCCATCGACATGGCCAGGCCTGACCCCCAAAAACATCCTGACGCCCCCATCTATATGGGTATCGATGCCGGTACCTCCGGTTTACGTGCCTGCTGTATTGATGACCATGCAAACATGCTTGCCCAGATAGAAATTCCATTTCCGACCCCAACCGGTCATGGCCCCGAAATATCCCAGCATCCAGAGATCTGGTCGGTAACCCTGTTTGATTTGCTACGCCAATTGAACAAGTCCATTTCCTTTGCACCACTCAGGGCCATTGCCATTGACGGCACCTCCGGTACGGTCTTCTTTTGTGATGCCCGCGGCCAACCGACCTCCGAGGCCTTGATGTACAACGACGCCCGTTCCGGCCAGCAAGTCGCCCAGCTCAAGACCTTAACCGATAATGCTACCGTGCTTTCAGTGAGCGCGGGTCTGCCCAAACTCATGTGGTTGCTGGAAAATAGATCAGTAAAAACCCCTTCTTTTGTAATGCATCAGGCGGACTGGTTACATTACCAACTCAGCCAACAACTTGGCTGCAGCGATATCAATAATTGCCTGAAAACCGGCTACGATCCCATCCATATGCAATGGCCAACGTGGCTTAACCAGCTCCCAGCCTTACACGGATATTTACCACAGGTTTACCGACCTGGCGAACGCATGCGCATCATCGCCCCTGAGGTGGCCAAACAACTCAATATACCCGCTGACACCCACATCGTAGCGGGAACCACGGATTCCCACGCGGCAATCCTGGCAACCGGGGTGAGTCAACCAGCAGAGGCCGTCACCTCATTAGGTTCAACGCTGGTGGTGAAGGTCATCAGTAAAACACCGATCTTCAATGAACAATACGGCATTTACAGCCAACCGTTTGGGGATTACTGGTTGGTTGGTGGCAGCTCAAATTCAGGTGGTGCCGTGTTGCGTGAATATTTTACCGATCAACAAATAGCGTCACTGAGCCAACAGATCAACCCAAATATTGATACTGGATTAAAATACTACCCATTGCTTAAAGACGGCGAACGCTTTCCCATTAACGACCCGAGCATAAAACCTGAATTAACTCCACGCCCGGATAACGACATGACGTTTTTGCAAGGATTGTTCGAAGGCATCGCCCGAATCGAATATAATGCCTATCAAAAGCTGACCGAACTCGGGGCACCCTACCCTGATGTGATCTACACGGCTGGCGGCGGCGCAAAAAATACCGTCTGGAGCAAGATTCGACAACGCTATTGCCAAACAAAGATAAAACAAAGCCAGTATACTGAGGCCTGTTACGGCAGCGCCTTGCTGGCAAGACAAGGGTATCGAACAAAATCTTAGACGCAATTAACAAAATTTAATGAGGAAAGAACCATGAGCAGTACAACCGGCGGGTTTGGCTATTTTTTAAAGGGCCTGAGTTTAATGACCAAACCAGGGGTAAAACGGTTTGTGATCATCCCGCTCATTATTAATATATTGAGCTTTTTGTTATTAATTGTCATTGCTGGCAGCTATGTCAGCAATCTGATCAACGAATACGTTCCCGAATTTGATGGCTGGTTATCTTTTATCAACATATTTCTGGAAATACTTTCGTATATTCTCGTTTCGGTTGTTATATTTTATACCTCATCATTGATCGCCAATGTGATCAGCTCACCGTTTAATGGCCCGCTCGCCGCCGCAGTCGAAAAACATCTGACCAAGACAACGCCGCCCGGCAGTGATCGCGCCATCATGGCCGAAATGGGATTCACCATCGTCAATGAATTAAAAAAGTGGCTCTATTATTTTATGTGGGCAATCCCCCTGGCGATCATCTCGCTCATTTTATTTTTTATCTTTGCGCCACTGGTCGGCGTGATCTGGTTTATCTTTGGCGCCTGGATGTTTAGTCTGGAATACTCGGATTACCCAATGAGTAATTATGGCCTCAGCTTTAAACAGGTTCGAGCGGAAGTCGCAAAAAAACGTATGATGTCACTTGGCTTTGGTAGTGCGGTAACGATTGGTACCATGATTCCGCTGTTTAATTTTATGGTCATGCCGATTGCGGTCGCCGGGGCGACCGCGATGCGAGTTGAACAATATCCGTTACAACTGGAACAAAAATAAATACCGGAGAGACCTAAGATCGTGATGATGTTTCAGATCATAGACCACTTCTGTACCGCAATCATTTTTGTTATTTGAAATTCCAATCTCCAGCTCAACACTGAAATTATCCTCGATAAACATCACGCCGTAATTCTGCCTTTTGATTTAAATCGAGCTTAATACCTGGACATGATTTCTTTCTTTTTTTGGTTATACTCCACTTCGGTAATTAGCTGCTTATTATACATTTTCTTTAACCCTGCTAATTTATTTTCCAGGTCTTCCGGTGACATTTTTTCCTGGCTGATATTGCGCACAGGATACTGCCGGAAATAATAATTTGTATCTTTTTTCAAATTTCGAACCCAACGCGCAGGGGCAGGTGTTTTTTCCCCATTCTCCTGTTCGTCATCATCCATCTCATAAAATATTGTCAGATCTGTGTAACGAATTTCATCCGCTGTAAAAGAAAAAATTAACACGGCTTCATAATCATGATGATTTAATTTAGCCTGTAGTTTATTATTTTCTAATCTTGAAGCCGTCCATTTCCGTCTTTCCGCTGCGTTCTGAACTGCATCAACAGCTTGAGAAATTGTGATATTTGCAGGGATTTTAGTAAAAAATATATCCTCGCCTGCCTGCACCACGCTTATATTTAAGACAACCAGTAAAGTTATAAATATTTTCATATGATCCCCTTGTATGGTAACTGGATTATTATTTATGCTTACATTATTATGGTGCAAACAAAATATTTGAGTTGAAGTATAGCATAACTCATTACGCTATCGCCTTGCATGCTGACTTGTTCAAAACGCAAACGAGAAACTAATTTCAGGATAGGTATCCTCGCAGGAATCATAAACCAGTTCCTGACAATTTATATATGACTCATATACAGCACCAATACCAATAAACGCATTGGGTCCACTGGCAATGTAAACACCTGCACGTGCACCGGCTGACTCCAGATCTTCTAAGTCCTCAATATAGGTGCGACGATAAAAGGCACCAACATAGGGCTTAACAATAGACGGTTGAAAAAAAACATATTGTATTGACGGTGTCAGTTTATTTATGTCTCGAGTGCCACCGAACCATGTTTCCGCCGCCAGACCAAGATTAAAGCCATCGAAAAAATAATATCGAACACTGGCACCTATTACGGTGTAACTATCATTAAATGCACTGCCACTGCCGCCAATGACAGAAAAATGTGTTTTGCCTTTAGCAAAGGCACCGGCAACAACACCTGCTTGAGCAGTAGGAGTGATTGTAAACACACCCATGCTGAACATAAACATTACGAGTTTATGATGAAATCCTGATTTATACATTCTGGTATAATCCTTTATAGGTGTTGTAACAACCAGTGTATCTTATTCGGTTATAGTAAAGAAAAAAACAAAGCAGTTCATATTTCCAATGTTGGCCCTTTAGCTGTTAGCAATAAACCCTTTTATACGCTTTACGCCCTCGGCTAATCTCTCCAGAGTGGTTGTATAGGCAAAGCGTACATGTTGGTTTGCCTTGTTGGTTCCAAAATCGACTCCCGGGGTAATGGCTACACCCGCTTGTTCTAATAATTGCTCAACAAAGGTTTCACTGTTCATCGTTATTTTTTTACAATCGGCATAGATATAAAAAGCCCCCTGCGGTTCCGCGCTCACGTTAAATCCCAGCATTTTTATTTCAGGCAATAAATAATCACGCCGCTGTTCAAATGCCTGACGCCGTTGCTCCAGTATTATTTTTGTTTCCGCATCAAAGGCCGCCAGAGCAGCATATTGCGCCGGAGTCGGGGCGGCTAGAAAGATGTTTTGTGCAAAGTTGTCGATGACCGTGATGTAATTCTCTGGCACCACACCCCATCCGACTCGCCAGCCGGTCATGCCATAGTATTTTGAAAAACTGTTAATCACAAAGGCGTTATCGGTATATTCTAATATCGAACGCGGTTGTTGCTGATAAACCAGACCGTGGTAGATCTCATCCATGACGATCACACCGTTAAACTTATCAACCACGGCCACCATCGACTGCAACTGGGCTGAGTTGATTAATGTACCGGTCGGATTGGACGGCGAGGCTAAAATGACGGCAACGGTATTTTCATCCCAGTGGGCGGCAATCAATTCTGCACTTAGTTGATAGTGGGTGCTGGCATCAACTGGAATCGCTTTGACGTCACCATCCAGAAAATAACTAAAGTTACGGTTACATGGGTAACCTGGATCGGCGAGCAAGACATTTTTGCCCGGTTCAACCAGACAGGCCAAAGATAACAACAGGGCCCCGGAAGACCCCGGCGTAATCACTATCTGTTCTGGATTGACGCTTACCCGATAAGTGTGTTGATAATGTTCCGCTATTTTTTGTTTTAACGCCGTTAGCCCGGTCGCTGCGGTATAGTGGATGTTGCCGGTTTTGACCGCCGCGAGTCCGGCATTGATGATAGGTTGCGGAGTTTTAAAGTCCGGCTCACCTACTTCCATATGCACAATGTCCCGGCCCATCGCTTCTAACTCTCGTGCCCGCGCCAGTAAACGCATTACATGGAAGGGTTGTATCTGCGAGGCTCTTTGGGTAATCGGCAACTCAGTCATAGCGGATTATTTAATTTCGCTCATGTACTGTTTTAATCAACTCGATATCCATACAGGTCTTATCACCTGCATCCCCGGCTATCACCGTAAAGGGCTGGTCAGGCTCACCAAAACTATCCAGTACGATGGCCGCATCACTAAAATCATGCCCTCGGGTGTAATCGTTAATCGTGATAATTGTTTTAAGATCCGCGCCGATCGATGACCTGATTCCATTTTCAGAATCTTCCAGCGCAATGCATTCGTCAGCGCGGAGGCTCATCGCTTGCATCGTATAGGTATAAATATCCGGCGCCGGTTTTTTTGCGGGCACAATATCGCCTGCCGCGATCACTTCAAACCACGACTCCCCGTCTTCACCTAAGGTATTTTTCAACAAGCCACTCACGTTAGCCGGGGTGGTGGTGGTGGCAATTGCCAGCCGCAAACCTGCGCTGCGCGCCTCGGTTAAAATGCGCAACACGCCCGGACGCAATGGAATCGCCCCGGTATTTAACAGGTCGGTGTAATGCCGAGTTTTGGATTGATGCAGGCCGATGATAAATTCGTCTAATGCCTCCGGCCGTTTGAATTCAGTATTATAGTGTTCTAAATAATAACGAATGCGCTCCTTACCGCCCGTTACCGTAAGTAACTTCCCATACAACTCAACCGACCAGTCCCAATCCAGCCCCGCCTCGGCAAAGGCCTGGTTAAAGGCCACGCGATGACCATCACGTTCCGTATCCGCCAGTGTCCCGTCGACATCAAATAGTAAAGCCTGTAGTGCCATGAAATATTCCTTCTAAATCGATTATTAATTAGGCGCTCATTGCCTCTGCCGATATCTAGCCTGAGCGCCAAAAGGCGCTATTGTGCCTGAATCCCTCCCGCCACGTCAGCCCCTGACCTCGCACGAGGCTAGAGACAGAATGGAACCAATTCCGCCCGCCACCGTCTTATCGTATTAATTATTAACCAATATCCATCAAAAATGTCTCATTCGATGCGGTGAACCCTAAATACTGCAAAAAGAGCTAGATTTTTGTCGCTATTGCATTAAGATACTTGGCTTTCTAAATTCTGGGGAAGCAAGTCTCCAGGAATGAATCGTATACGGGCAGGAGTACTGTATGGCCACTAAGAAAAAGGCTTCTAAGAAAAAAGCCGCTAGCAAAAAGAAAGCTGCCAAGAAAACCGCAGCAAAGAAAAAGACCGTCGCTAAAAAGAAAACCTCGGTGACGAAGGCAAAGAAAAAGACGGTTGCCAGGAAAAAGACCGCCGCCAGTAAAAAAGTGGTCAAAAAAGCTGCAAAAAAGAAGGTCGCCGCTAAAAAACCGGCTGCGAAGAAAACCGTAGCTAAAAAGACCAGTCGCCCTAAAATCACGAGAAAACCGAGTACGAGGAAGTCCTCTTCAGATTTCGGCGACTTTATCCCGTACCAGGAAAAAATAGATGAAGACTACATGAATGATGACCAGTCTAAGCATTTCATGGAGCTTTTACTGTCCTGGAAACAGGAATTAATGGAAGAAGTGGATCGCACGGTATCCCATATGAAAGATGAAGCCGCTAATTTTCCTGATCCAAACGATCGCGCAACACAGGAATCAGAGTTTACCATGGAGCTTCGCACCCGCGACCGTGAGCGGAAACTCATTAAGAAAATCGACGAATCCATCGAAATGCTGGAAAACAACGAATACGGTTATTGTGAAGAATGCGGCATCGAGATTGGCGTCCGCCGCCTTGAAGCGCGACCGACGGCGACGCTTTGCATTGATTGTAAAAGCCTTGACGAAATCAGAGAACGTCAGCGCTAACGGTAATTACTCTTCGGTCGGCACAGGGCATGGTAGTGCACGCTCTCCCTGCCGCCTGTCGGCCTGGATTAACAGGTGATTACTGGTCGCGAAGGCCATCACAAACTGATACACATCGGGATGCGTCTCTTCCAGACATCTCGCCACCACCAGACACTTTTGTCCGTCAATCATGCAGGGTTTAACACTGTTTGAGTACTGTAATCGTTGATCATCGCCAAAACTGGCTAAGGTAGACGAAATTCGCTCTATCCAGTCACTGGGTCGCAACTTACTGCCATCCTGTTTGATGCCTTGAATGACGATTTTATCGCGGTATGTCATGCTACGTCCTGAATTCTATGCTAAGTGAATATTATTATGTCGGGCTAAGCAAACTTTCGGCCATATTTCCACCAACTTTAACGATTCTTAATATTTTCCAAATAAAAAGGAGCCTTAGATGGAGACCTTAGAAGCAATCAAACGGCGCAAATCGATTCGCGCTTACCTCGATCGGCCTGTTGCACAAAATGACATTGAACAGATTTTATCCTGTGCCAGTCAGGCCCCCTCGGGCGTGAACACTCAGCCATGGCAGGTTGCCGTGGTACAGGGGCAAACCAAAACGGCAATAACAGAGGCCCTCATCGCCGCTCGCCGCAGTAATGAGAAACCTAATCCAGACTATGACTATTACCCAGATGACTGGCAGGAACCTTACAATGGCAGACGCATCGCCTGTGGTCGAGCCCTGTACAAGGCATTGGGGATTGAGCGAAAAGACCGAAAACAAAGCCAACAACGAGCCTGGGAGAATAACTACCGATTCTTTGGCGCGCCCGTTGGATTATTTTTCTCTATCCATCAGTCGCTGAATACCGGTTCATGGGTCGATATGGGCATGTTTATTCAAACCGTGATGATCGCCGCAACCGCTAAAGGCTTGAGTACCTGTCCTCAGGCCTCATTAGCCGAATTTCCGGATATCGTGCGCCGTATATTAGATATTGACGATCAGTATCGACTGATCTGTGGCATGTCATTAGGTTATGCAGACACTAAACAGGCCGTAAACCAGTATCAGCTCCCCCGCGAGTCACCTGATCATTTCGCCCGCTGGTTTGATTAGGATCGTAATATAGCCGTGACCAGAACCGTTCCATATCGTGGCCGCTTTGCCCCGTCCCCAACCGGTCCCCTGCATTTTGGTTCACTGATAGCCGCAGTCGCCAGCTACTGTCAGGCAAAAGCACATAATGGCGAATGGTTGCTGCGAATTGAAGACATCGACCAACCCAGAGAAGTTGCTGGCGCCAGTGATGATATATTGCGTCATCTTGAATACCTGGGCTTTTGTTGGGATGGCCCGGTCACCTATCAAAGTAGTCGTACCGAGTATTATCAGGCTGCACATGATCAACTACGGGCACAACAATTCATTTATCCATGTAGCTGTAGTCGCAAGGATATTGCCCGCGTTAATCCATCGGGTATCTACCCCGGAACCTGTCGAAACGGATTAGCCCGGCATAACTCAATGACCACCAGCTGGCGTATACACACCGAGGCGAAACGGATCCGTTTCACGGATCATATCCAGGGAACCGTAAACTGCCACCTGGCGCATGAGATCGGTGATTTTGTCGTGCAGCGAGCGGATGGAGTGTTTAGCTATCAACTAGCGGTCGCGGTCGATGACGTATTACAGGAAATAACCGAAGTCGTCAGGGGATTTGACTTGTTGAACTCAACTCCGCGGCAAATATTTATCCAGCAACAACTAGGGTATACCAGTCCGAATTATACCCATCATCCCGTTGCGATCGATTCGAGTGGTGAGAAATTGAGTAAACATACGTTTGCCAAAGCCATACGCCAGCAAGACAGCTGTCAATCAATTTATCAGGCACTGGCCTTTTTAGGTCAATCCACTCCC